>BDTT01000025.1 GCA_002897995.1 bacterium BMS3Bbin10
GCGGTTCCGTCTTTGACGGAATCGCTCTAGATTTTTTCGCTCACGACCTATCCGCGCTTCGCGCGGGTCTGCGCGGGCCCGGCGCATAAGCGCCGGGCCGCGGCCCGCGGCCTTACCGTTTCCGTTAAGAACAGAAACGGTCTAGAACTGCGATCGCGATGACCAAAGCCGCAAAAAAACTCTTCATCAGGACGTTTGGCTGCCAGATGAACGTCTATGACGCCGAACGCATGTCCGAGGCGCTTTGCGAGGCGGGCTATTCGAGCGTGGATACGCCCGAAGCGGCCGACCTCATTGTCCTGAACACCTGCCATATCCGCGAGAAGGCGGCGGAAAAGGTCTATTCGGAACTCGGCCGGCTGAAGCAGCTCAAGAGCGCGAGGGCGGGCGAAGGCCGCGCCACCACCATCGCCGTCGCCGGCTGCGTGGCGCAGGCGGAGGGCCGTGAAATTCTCAGCCGGGCCCCGGTGGTCGATCTGGTGGTCGGCCCGCAAAGCTACCACCGGATAGCGGACCTGATCGCCCGGGCTGAAAAAGGCGAGCGCGATATCATCGATATCGAATTCCCCGAAGGCGACAAATTCAAACACCTGCCCGCCCGCCCCGCCCGCGCCCGCGCGGCCTCGGCCTTTCTCACCGTGCAGGAGGGATGTGACAAGTTCTGCACCTTCTGCGTGGTGCCCTATACGCGCGGGGTGGAATATTCGCGCTCGGTCAGCGAAATCGTGGAGGAAGCCGAACGGCTCGCCGCTTCGGGCGTGCGCGAAATCACGCTGCTGGGGCAGAATGTGAACGCCTATCACGGCGAAGGGGAAAACGGCGCGCCCTCGACGCTGGCGGCGTTGCTGCGGCGGCTGGCGCAAATCCCGTCAATCGGGCGCTTGCGCTACACGACCTCCCACCCCCGGGACATGAGCGCGGACCTGATCGCCCTGCATGGGGACGAGGAAAAGGTCATGCCCTATCTGCATTTGCCCTTCCAGGCCGGTTCGGACCGGATTCTGGCGGCCATGAACCGCAGGCATACACGCGCGGACTATCTTGATCTGGTGAAGCGAATTCGATTGGCGCGGCCCGACATCGCGCTCTCCACCGACATCATCGTTGGATTTCCCGGCGAAAGCGATGCGGAATTCGAAGCGACCCTTGAAGTCGTCAAACAAGCCGAATTCGCCCAGGCCTATTCGTTCAAATTCTCGCCCCGGCCCGGAACCCCGGCGGCGGCGATGGAGAATCAGGTGGCCGATGAAATCAAATCGGCCCGGCTTCAGGAGTTGCAGGCATTGCTCCGCGCCCAGCAATCGGCCTTTAACGGCGCCTGCGCGGGGCGGAAAATGCCGGTGCTGTTCGAGCGGTCCGGGCGCAGGCCGGGACAGCTTGTGGGACGCTCGCCCTACCTTCAGGCGGTGCATGCCGAGGGGCCGGAAACACTGATTGGTGAAATTATCGAGGTTGATATTATCGGCGCGGGACCCAATAGTCTTGAGGGCAACATTGTGAGCGCCTCGAATACCAGGCGAATTGGCGGCCGCGCGGGCCCCGGTGATGCTGGCGGAAGAGTTGAGGCGCGCTGAGTTTTGAGTTTTAAGTTTTAGAGTGACACCTGTATCGCAACCAGGCACCGATTGGATAATTTGACCACCCAAGGCACTTTGGCACCGCAGGCCCAGCTGGTCGTCCGGTTTGAGGACAACCGGCTGGCGGCTGACCTGTTTGGCGAATACGACACCCATCTTGCCATGCTGGAAGACCGGCTCGGCGTTGAGGCGGTGGCGCATGGCAATGTGGTGACGCTGCGCGGCCCCGCCTTCGCCTGCGCGCTGGCCAGGGACGTGCTGGAGGAACTCTATGGCCGGCTGGCCGGTGGCCAAAGCATCGAGCCGGGCGATATAGAGGGCGCCATACGCCATGCCAGCGCCGCCCCGGCCATGCCCGATGATGGGGGCGAAAAGCAGAAACCGAGAATGGAGCAGATTCGCACCCGCAAACGCCATATCACCGCGCGCTCGCCCGCGCAGAGCGATTATCTCGCGGCGATGAACAAGAGCGACATGGTGTTCGCCACCGGACCCGCGGGAACGGGCAAGACCTATCTCGCCGTCGCCTTCGCCGCCGCAATGCTTGAGCGCGGCGAGGTGGAGCGGATCATTCTTTCGCGCCCGGCGATCGAAGCGGGAGAGCGGCTCGGCTTTCTTCCCGGAGACATGCGCGACAAGGTCGATCCTTATCTGCGCCCGCTCTATGACGCGCTCTATGACGTGCTTCCGCCCGAAAAGGTCGACCGCGGGCTTGAGACCGGCGTCATCGAGATCGCGCCGCTGGCATTCATGCGCGGGCGCACGCTCTCCCATGCGGCGATCATTCTCGATGAGGCGCAGAACTGCACATCCACTCAAATGAAAATGTTTCTGACGCGCATTGGCGAGGGGTCGAAAATGGTCGTGACGGGCGATCCGACGCAGATCGACCTGCCGCCGGGCCAGCTCTCCGGTCTGGCCGACGCCATAGGTCTGCTCGGCGCCATCCCCGAGATTTCGCATATCGCCTTCACCCAGGCCGACGTGGTCCGGCGCGAACTGGTCGCGAAAATCGTTTCCGCCTATGAGAAGGTAAGCTGAACGCAGATGGGCATCTTGGAATCCGATCCCGGAAACCATCGCGAACCTGTTGCGGCGGAGCGGCCGTTGCTGGCGGTGGAGATCACCCGGCGCGATTCGGGGTGGGGGGACGTGAGAGATAAACTTCTGGTCCGCGCCGCGCGCGCGGCATTCGCGGCGGCCCGCGAAAATCCGCGCCCGAGCGAGGTCTCGCTGCTCCTGACCGGCGATGAGGAAGTCAGCGCCCTTAACAAAACCTGGCGCAACAGGGACGGCGCGACGAACGTCCTCTCCTTCCGCCTCGATGCTCCCCCCTGCGACACCGGACCCAGGGCGCTTGGCGATGTGGTGCTGGCGCGTGAAATGGTAGCGCGCGAAGCAGCGGCGCACGGCATCCCGGCGGGCCAGCATGCCGCCCATCTTGTCGTGCACGGTGTCTTGCATCTGATGGGTTACGATCATACCGGCGACCGGGAGGCGGGCGAAATGGAAGACCTCGAGACGCGCATTCTCGCGAAGCTGGGTCTTCCCGACCCCTATTCATACCAACCAGCGGCACATGGTGAAGGACAGTGAGCGAGACTCCCATTTTGAATGACGCATCAACGCCGGAAACGGCGGGCAAGGTTATTTCACCCGAACCCGAACCCGAGCCCGACAGTTCGGAACCCGGCTGGTTTGGCAAACTGCTGGCGCGGCTCGGCATTTCGGATGTGCCCGAAGACGCACGCGAGATTATCGAAGAGGCGCTGGAGAACGAGGAAAGCACCGCGCTGAGCTTTTCGCCGCAGGAACGCCTGATGCTGGGCAATCTGCTGCGCTTCGGCAAACTCCAGGTCGAGGACGTCATGGTGCCGCGCGCCGACATTGTCGCCATTGAGAACACAGGGAGCCTGGGAGAACTGATGCAGGTGTTCAAGGCCGCAGGTCACTCGCGCATCCCGGTCTATCAGGGCACCCTCGATGATCCGCGCGGCATGGTTCATATCAAGGATTTTATGTCCTGGATTTGCAGCCAGGCCCTGAACGCGGCGGCGGAACGAAAACCCGGAACAGCTGGGGACGATACGCCCTCCGGGGCGGCGGCGGGCGCCATTCAGCTTGGCTGCGTCGATCTCTCCCGATCCATCGCCGATGCGGAAATCAGCCGCGAGGCGCTGTTCGTTCCGCCTTCCATGTCGGGCCTCGATCTGCTGCTGCGAATGCAGATCACGCATATTCATCTGGCCCTCGTCGTGGATGAATATGGCGGCACCGACGGGCTGGTCTCGATCGAGGATCTTATTGAAGAAATTGTCGGGGAGATCGAAGACGAGCATGACCGGAACGGGGCGCCCCTGATCGTTGACGATGCGTCGGGCGCGCTGATCGCGGACGCGCGCGCGCCGATTGAGGAGATGGAGAAGCGGCTCGGATTCTCCCTGGTGTCAGGGGAACGCGAGGTGGATGTGGACACGCTCGGCGGGCTGGTCTTCACCCTCGCCGGGCGCGTGCCGGTACGCGGTGAACTCGTGCGTCATGACGCCGGCATCGAGTTTGAGGTGCTGGACGCCGATGCCCGGCGCATCAAGAAACTCAAGATTCACCGCAGCCGCGCCGCCGGCAAGGCCTGAGCGTGCATCGCAGTTCCATGCAGCGCTTCGCCCTTGCCCTGAGCGGCCTGACGGGCTGGCGCCGCATGGGCACCGCGTTTCTCGCCGGGGCTGTGTCCGTGGCTTCAATGGCGCCGCTGCATCTGTGGCCGGTGCTGCTGGTCACATTCCCCGTCTTTGTCTGGCTGCTCGACGGCTGCTACGCCCGTGACGGGATAAGCCGCCGCTCCCTGCTCGCCGCGGCCGGGACGGGCTGGGCATTCGGCTTCGGGTTCTTTCTGGCGGGGCTGTACTGGATCGGCCAGGCGTTTCTCGTCGAGGCTGAGATATTCGCCTGGCTGATGCCCTTCGCCGTCATCTTGATGCCGGCGGGACTGGCGCTCTTTTTCGCCCTGGCCGCCGCCATGGCCGGGCCGTTGTGGCGCCCGGGGCCGGCGCGGGTGATAGCGCTCGCCGTGGCGATCGCAATAAGCGAATGGCTGCGCGGAAACATGCTGACGGGTTTTCCGTGGAATGCGCCTGGATATGCGCTCACTGCAAGCGACGCCATGATGCAGTGGGCCTCGGTCTTCGGTGTGTACTCTCTCAACCTGCTGGCGGTCCTGATATTCGCGGCGCCGGCGAGCGCGTGGGGTCCGGGGCTGGCCGGCACTGTTTCGCCGGTGAAACGCTTCGGGTTCCTGTTTCTGATGCTGTTTCTGCTGGCGGGCGGGGGCGCGTGGGGAAAATGGCGTTTGCAGAATGCAACCGTGAGCTTCGTGGATGGGGTCAGCCTGCGAATCGTGCAGCCGAACATTGCGCAGGAAGAAAAATGGAAGCCTGAAAACCGCGCGGCGATTTTCCAGCGTCTCATGGAGATCAGCCGCAAGGGAGAACCAGGCGCGCGCATAGACGGCGTGACCCATCTGCTGTGGCCCGAATCGGCGCTGCCGTTTCTGCTTGAAGAAACCCCCGGAGCGCTCAACGCCATCGCGGCCATGCTGCCCGAAGGGTCGACACTCATCACCGGGGCGGCCCGCGCGGAGCGGGATGTGGATGCCGCAACCGGGCTGACAAAACGCAGGGACATCTTCAACTCCCTGTTCGTTCTGGACGACAAGGCCAGAATTCTGTCAAAATACGACAAGGCGCATCTGGTGCCCTTTGGTGAATATCTCCCGTTTCAGAAAACCCTGGAATCGCTGGGCTTCCGGCAACTGGTCCGCCAGCTGGGAGGATTTGCGGCCGGCACGGGACCGCGCCTGACCGTGGCGCCCAATATCCCGCCCTTCGTCGCCCTTATCTGTTACGAGATCATTTTTTCCGGCGCCATCCGCGAGCCCGGCACGGCGCCGCAATGGATGCTGAACGTGACCAACGACGCGTGGTTCGGCGACAGCCCCGGCCCCGTCCAGCACTTCCATCAGGCGCGGGTGCGCGCGGTTGAACAGGGTCTGCCGCTGGTGCGCGTGGCGAACACCGGC
This sequence comes from bacterium BMS3Bbin10, assembly GCA_002897995.1. GTDB lineage: Bacteria > Pseudomonadota > Alphaproteobacteria > Rhizobiales > Methyloligellaceae > UBA2767. The sequence continues at coordinate 5,653 of BDTT01000025.1, forward strand.
ATATCGGCGGTCACCGACCCCTATGGCCGCATCGTCGCCCGCTTGCCGCGCGGCCGGGCCGCGGCGATGGACGTCGCGCTGCCGCGCGCGGCGGCCGATACTGTTTTTGCGAGGTGGGGAGGAGAAATCTTTATTATATTGCTGCTCTCTTCGCTGCTGGCCTGGCGGTCCCTTGCAAATCGCTGGTATATCGAGCAATCCTGATTTCGGCGGCATGAGCGGAGGGCCTCGATCCCACCGGCGATCGGCGCCGCTGCGACGCGCCGTCCCTTGACGGCTTAAGCTGCAGTCCATAGAAGATTTTTAGAATTCGGATTCGGATTCTGAAAATGCGAAAGGATGTCATTGGATGCCCAGTGACAAGATTGAATCTAAGACCGCCAAACCTTCTGCGGGCAAGAAGAGCCCAAATCCTATAGATGTACACGTTGGAAGCCGAGTGCGGCTGCGGCGCATGCTTGTCGGGCTAAGCCAGGAAAAACTGGGCCGCAGCATGGGCCTGACTTTCCAGCAAATCCAGAAATATGAAAAAGGTCTCAACCGGATCGGCGCCAGCCGCCTGTATAAACTCTCCCAGATACTCAACGTACCGGTCGGTTTTTTCTACGAGGGCATGAATCAAGTCGAGGGGTCGGCCAGTCCGGGCATGGCCGAGGAAAACACCGAGGCCTTTCTTTATGAATTCCTCAACACCCGCGACGGTCTGGAACTCAACCGGGCCTTTGTCAAAGTCAGCGACGCCAGTATCCGCAAATCGGTTATCGATCTGGTGCGGTCGCTCGGCCGCGACGCCTCCAAGACCCGGCCGCCTCGCGCTTGACGCAAGTTCCAAAGGCTGCAAGAAAGCCACACTTCCAGAGCAACCAATCCAAGCATGTGGGGGGCGGCGTGACCCGCGAAAGCTATCTGTTCACCAGTGAATCCGTGTCCGAGGGGCATCCGGACAAGATTTGCGACCGTATTTCCGATTCAATCGTGGATATGTATCTCAAGGCCGACCCGCTGTCGCGCGTGGCGGTCGAGACGCTGACCACGACCAACCTCATCGTGCTGGCCGGCGAAACGCGCGGCCCCGCCGAAGTTACCGCCGAAGCGATGGAAGAATCCGCGCGCCGGTGCGTGCGCGAAATCGGCTATGAGCAGGAAGGTTTCCACTGGAAGAAGGCGGAAGTTCAGGTCTATGTGCATGGTCAGTCCGCCGATATCGCCCAGGGGGTGGACGCCAGCGCGGACAAGGACGAGGGCGCGGGCGATCAGGGCATCATGTTCGGTTACGCCTGCACCGAAACCGAGCCGCTCATGCCGGCGCCGATATATTATTCACACCGCATTCTGCATGAAATGGCGAAGGCGCGGCATATGGGGGAGACACCGGAGCTGGGCCCCGATTCCAAGAGCCAGGTGACGCTCAGATACGAAAAGGGCAAGCCTGTGGGCGCGGCCTCCATAGTGGTTTCGACCCAGCATGGCGAGGACGTGGACCCCGGGAGGGTACGCGAGATCGTGCGCGGCTTTGTCGAGGACGTGCTGCCGGAGGGCTGGATGTGCCCGGAGGAGGAATTTTACGTCAATCCGACGGGGAAATTCGTCATTGGCGGACCCGATGGAGATGCGGGGCTCACGGGCCGCAAGATCATTGTCGATACCTATGGCGGCGCGTCGCCCCATGGCGGCGGCGCCTTTTCGGGCAAGGACCCGACCAAGGTGGACCGCTCGGCCGCCTATGCGGCGCGCTATCTGGCGAAGAATGTGGTGGCGGCCGGGCTGGCGGACAGATGCTGCATCCAGCTCGCCTACGCCATCGGCGTGGCCAAGCCGCTGTCGATGTATGTCGACACTTACGGCACCGGCACGGTGGATGAACAAAAGCTGGAGCTGGCGCTCGGACAGGTCATGGACCTGACCCCGCGCGGCATCCGCGAACATCTTCAGCTCTCGCGGCCGATTTATGAGCGCACGGCCGCTTACGGCCATTTCGGACGCCAGCCGGACAATGACGGCGGCTTCTCCTGGGAATGGACCAATCTGGTTGAGCCGCTGAAGGGCGAGCTGAGCTGACACAATCTCCGGCGCCCGCTTGCAGACGGGCCGCGGTGCGGTAAATTTCAGATCATGTCAGCGTATGGCAAACATATGCTCCTTCGCACCTATGGCCGGCGCAAGGGGCACCGCCTCTCTCCGCGCAAGACGCGGCTGATGGACGAGCTGTTGCCCAGGCTGCGGCTCGATCTTGAAGCGCCGCCGCCGGCGTCCCTGGCTAAGCTGTTCGCGCGGCCCGTCTCGCAAATCTGGCTGGAGATCGGTTTCGGCGCCGGCGAACATCTCGCCTGGCAGGCCGCGGCCAATCCGGATATTGGATTCATCGGTTGCGAGCCCTTCATCAATGGCGTTGCGGCGCTGCTTGGCGAGATCGACACGGACGGTCTCGCAAATATCCGCATCTGGGACGGCGATGCCCGCGAGGTGCTCGACTGGCTGGGGGATGCGTCGCTCGACCGGGTGTTCATCCTCTATCCCGACCCCTGGCCGAAAACGCGCCATCACAAGCGCCGCCTTATATCGCCGCAAACGCTCGACGCGCTCGCGCGGGTGATGAAGCCGGGAGCGCAATTGCGGATCGGCAGCGACATAGACGACTATGTGCGCGCCACCCTGGAGGCGGTATTCGCCGGAGGACATTTCGAATGGCTGGCGGAGCGGCCTGGCGATTGGCGGACCCGCCCGCCGGACTGGCCGCAGACGCGCTATGAGAAAAAGGCGCTCCGCGAAGGGCGCAAGGGCCACTCCCTGATCTTCAGGCGCGTTTAACCTTTACCGGCGGGTTGTTGAATTTTGGTATTAACAGCGCTTGAACGCCGCGAGAAACCGCGTATATTAGAAGCAACTCATGGTTTTGGTTTGATCAGGAGTGGGCCCACCGGTCCGCTCTTTTTGTTTGTGTGGCGCAGACTGCAATGCTTTTTGCCGAAGCGGTTTGCGCACGGATTCAATCGACGCAGCAAATGGATGAGCGTTTCACTCGGGAAACCGGTCAGGCGGCGGCCATTGCCGAACTTGCCAATCCGGTTTTGCAGGAACTTGGATTTGATCTGGTGCAGGTGAAGCTCACCGGACAGGACGGCGCCACGGTTCAGATTCTGATCGAACGTCCCGGGGGAGCGGTTACGATAGAGGATTGCACGGCCGTCAGCCGGCGTTTGTCGCCATTGTTCGACGCCGACGACCCGTTGCCCGGGGGATATTACCTGGAAGTGTCCTCGCCGGGCATCAACAGGCCTCTGGTGCGCCCCAGGGATTTTGTGACCTGGGCCGGGCATCAGGCCAAGGTGGAGTTGAAGGAGCTGGTGGATGGGCGCCGCCGGTTCAGGGGTGAGATCGAAGGATTTGAAGACGGCGAGTTGCGGCTCAAGGTTGAACTTGACGGCTATGACCAGCCGCAGACAATCGGTCTGGACGTCGCCCTGATCGCGGAAGCAAAACTGGTGGCGAATGACGCGGCCATAAAGGCGGCGCTCGCGAAGAAGCCGCCGCAATAGGACTTAACGCCGGGAGGCCCCCGATTGGATGGGGCCACCCGCATCAGACCAGAAAATACCGGAGGCAAGTGATGGCTCAGGCAGGTATCAGCGCAAACAGGCTGGAGTTACTGCAAATCGCGGATTCGGTGGCGCGGGAGAAGTCGATCGACCGCAAGATCGTCATCGCCGCCATGGAGGACGCGATCCAGAAAGCGGCGAAATCCCGCTATGGCAGCGAGAACGAGATCCGCGCCGAAATCTCCCCCGAAACGGGCGAGATTCTGCTCTCCAGGCTGCTTGAGATCGTCGAGACGGTGACCATGGAAGCGACGCAGATATCGCTGAAGGAAGCGCGCCGGCGCAACAAGGCGGCCCAGCTCGGCGACTATATCGCCGAAGAGCTGCCGCCGCTCGATTTCGGGCGCGTGGCCGCGCAGAACGCCAAGCAGGTGATCGTCCAGAAAGTCCGCGAAGCGGAACGCGAGCGCCAGTATGAGGAATACAAGGACCGGGTCGGAGAAATCGTGAACGGCATCGTCAAACGCGTCGAATACGGCAACATCATCGTCGATCTGGGGCGCGGCGAGGCGATCGTGCGGCGCGATGATTCCCTGCCGCGGGAAAATTTCCGCTACGGAGACCGGGTGCGCGCCTATATCTATGACGTGCGCTCCGAGCAGCGCGGCCCGCAGATATTTCTCTCGCGCACGCGCCCCGAATTCATGGCCAAGCTGTTCGCGCAGGAAGTGCCGGAGATTTACGACAATATTGTCGAGATCAAATCGGTGGCCCGGGATCCCGGCAGCCGCGCCAAGATCGCGGTCCTGTCCAACGATACCTCGATCGATCCGGTCGGCGCCTGCGTGGGTATGCGCGGCAGCCGCGTGCAGGCGGTCGTAAACGAGCTCCAGGGCGAGAAGATCGACATCATCCAGTGGTCGCCCGACGCCGCGCATTTCATCGTCAACGCGCTGGCGCCCGCGGAAGTCGTCAAGGTGGTGCTCGATGAGGAGGCGGAACGTATTGAAGTCGTGGTGCCCGACACCCAGCTTTCGCTCGCCATCGGCCGGCGCGGGCAGAATGTGCGCCTGGCGTCCCAGTTGACCGGCTGGGATATCGACATCCTGACCGAAGCCGAAGAGTCCGAACGCCGCCAGAAAGAGTTCGCCGAACGCTCCCAGATGTTCATGGAATCGCTCGACGTGGACGAGGTGATCGCCCAGCTTCTCGCCTCCGAAGGGTTCACTTCTGTGGAAGAGGCCGCTTTCGTCGAAATTTCCGAGATCGCCAATATCGAGGGCTTCGACGAGGAAACGGCTACTGAAATCCAGACCCGCGCACGTGAGTATCTGGACCGGCGCGAACAGGAACTCAACAAGAAACGCGCCAAGCTGGGCGTTGAGGACGCCATGTCGGAAATCCCCGGCATGACATTGGAGATGATGGTCGCGCTTGGTGAGAATGAAATCAAAACGGTGGAGGATTTTGCCGGCTGCGTTACCGATGACCTGACAGGCTGGCACGAGAAGGTCGAAAGCGAAACCGTCCGCCATCCCGGCTATCTGGACGAATTCGGAGTCTCCCGGCCCGACGCGGAAGCCATGATCATGGCCGCGCGCGTCCAGGCGGGCTGGATCACGGAAGAAGATTTGCAGGGAGACGCCGAGGGCGAAGGCGAAGATGCAAAGTCTTCAGACGACGCGGAGGCCGCGGACGGCGACGCGGAGGCGCCGCCGGCAAAGTCGGAGCCAGAAGCAAAAGCAGAAGCAGAAGCAGAAGCAGAGCCAGAAGCAGAGCCAGAAGCAGAGCCAGAAGCAGAAGCAGAGCCAGAAGCAGAAGCATCGCCCGCGGACGGCGACGCCGGCAAGGGCACTGACGCGTGAGCGCGTCGTGACCCGGACGCGGCACTGGAGAGAGCCAGTATGGCAAGGAGCGCGCAGAGCGGAAATTGCGGAACGCATCGGCAATGCGCCGTTTCGCGCGAGCGCAAGCCGCTTGACGAATTGCTGCGCTTTGCGGTCGATCCCGATGGCCGCGCCGTCCCGGACCTGAAGGCGCGGCTGCCGGGCCGGGGCGTCTGGCTCACCTGCGCGCGCGATGTGGTCGAAAAAGCGGCCAAAGGCGGGGTTTTCGACAAGGGGTTCCGCCACCCGGTGAAAACGGCGGAGTCCCTGGCGGATACGGTGGAATCCCTGCTTAAGCGCGATGCCTTGCAGCGCCTTTCGCTGGCCAACAAGGCCGGCCTTGTGGTGTGCGGTTTCGACAAGGTCGCGAAAGTGTTACGCAATGACGGCGCGGCTATTCTGCTTCATGCCGCAGACGCCTCTCCCGACGGGTGCGCGAAGCTGGATCGCCTGGCCCGGAGCGGAGCCGGCGGAACTCGGCCGGCGGCGGCGGTTTTGTGCAACTTTAACGCTGAACAAATGAGTTTGGCATTAGGCCGGCCAAATGTGGTACATGCTGCATTGAAGCAGGGTGGGCCGCGCGGGAAATTTTTGGATGCTGTGGCACGCCTGGAGCGATTTCGCGCCGGCGGCGCAGTTTACGCGGCGGCATAGCCGCCGAAACACGGAAGACGTATGAGCGAGACAAACGAAACAGACGGCAAGACCATTCGTGGTTCACGGACCATGACGCTCAATTTGAAGCGGACCGTGAATGCGGGACATGTGCGCCAGAATTTCAGCCATGGCCGGTCACGATCCGTCCTGGTTGAGAAGAAGAAAAAACGCACCATCACCCCGGACGATGACGCCGCCGCGAAAGCGGCGCAGGAAGCTGAAGCGCCCCAGCCGGAAAGCAAGGCCGCGGCTCCCGCCGAGACCCCCGAAGCGTTGCGCAACCTGTCCGAGGAAGAAAGGGAAGCGCGTGCGCGCGCCCTGAGCCTGGCGAAAACGCGCGAAATTGAGGAAAGCGAACTCCGCGCCAAGGAAGAGGCCGAGCGCAAGGCCGCGGCCGCGAAGCAGAAGGACGAGCAGCCCGCAAAGGCCGACGAGGCCGTTCCGCAAGCCGATGTCGAGGCCGAGGCCAAGGCCGAAACGCAGCGCAAGGCAGAGGAAACCGGCGGACGCCGCCGCACGGAAACAGGCGCCGCGGCCAAGCCGAAGGAGCGCACCGAAGTGCGTCCCAAGAAGGACCGCGTCGAAACCCGCCCGCCGAAACGCAAGGGCGGCCAGCAGCGTGTCCGCGGCAAGCTCACGATTACCAATGCCCTCGACGACAACCAGCGCCAGCGCTCCCTGGCCTCGCTGCGCCGCCGTCAGGAGCGTCAGAAGAAGAAGTCCAGCGGACCTGCCGATGCGCAGGGAAAGATTGCCCGCGAGGTCACGATCCCCGAAGCGATCACCATCCAGGAGCTGGCGAACCGGATGACCGAGCGCTCCGTCGACGTCATCAAGTTTCTGATCTCCCAGGGGCAGATGCACAAGGTCAACGATATGATCGACGCCGATTCCGCGCAGCTGATCGCGGAGGAATTCGGCCATACGGTCAAGCGGGTTTCCGAAGCCGACGTGGAGGAAGGTTTCATCGGCGAGGAGGACGATCCCGCCACCTTGAAACCGAGAGCCCCGGTCGTGACGGTCATGGGCCATGTGGACCATGGCAAGACGTCGCTGCTGGACGCCATTCGCCAGGCCAATGTCGTATCGGGCGAAGCCGGCGGCATCACCCAGCATATCGGCGCCTATCAGGTGAAAACCGAGAGTGGCCACAGCGTGACCTTTATCGATACGCCCGGCCATGCGGCGTTCACCGCGATGCGCGCGCGCGGCGCCTCGGTGACCGACCTTGTCATTCTTGTGGTGGCGGCCGATGACGGCGTCATGCCGCAGACCATCGAGGCCATCAACCACGCCAAATCCGCCGGGGTTCCGATCATTGTCGCCATCAACAAGATCGACAAGCCCGAAGCCGATCCGAACCGGGTGCGGACCGAGTTGCTGCAGCATGAAATCGTCGTCGAGAGCATGAGCGGCGATGTGCTGGAGATTGAAGTCTCGGCGATCGAGAAAACCAATCTGGACAAACTCATCGAGGCCATTGTCCTGCAGGCCGAACTGCTCGAACTCAAGGCCAATCCGGACCGTGCCTCAGAAGGCGTGGTGATCGAGGCCAAGCTGGAGCGCGGGCGCGGGCCCGTGGCCACCGTTCTGGTTCAGCGCGGAACGCTGGCCGTCGGAGACATCGTCGTGGCCGGCTCGGCCTGGGGCAAGGTGCGCGCGCTGATCGATGATCAGGGCGGTCAGGTGGCCGCGGCGGGTCCGTCATCGCCCGTCGAGGTTCTGGGTTTGAATTCGGCTCCCGAAGCAGGCGATCAGTTCGCCGTGGTCGAAAGCGAATCGCGCGCCCGTGAGATCACCGAATATCGTGAGCGCAAACACCGCGACGTGCGCGCCGCCAGCACCGGCCCGCGCGGATCGCTCGAGCAAATGATGAGTGACCTTCAGGAAGGGTCGATCAAGGAACTCCCGTTGCTGGTCAAGGGCGACGTGCAGGGTTCGGTCGAGGCCATCAACGCGGCGCTCAGGGGGATCGGCAATGAGGAAGTGCAGGCGCAGATCATCCACTCCGGCGTCGGCGGCATCATCGAGTCCGATGTCTCTCTGGCGGCGGCCTCGGGCGCGGCAGTGATCGGATTTAACGTGCGCGCCAACAAACAGGCCCAGTCCACCGCCCGGGACGAGGGAGTCGAAATTCGCTATTACGCGGTCATCTATGACCTGGTGGATGATGTCAGAGCGGCCATGTCCGGCATGCTGGATCCGACCCTGCGGGAGAATTTCCTCGGCAACGCGGAAGTTCTGGAGGTCTTCAATATTTCGAAGGTGGGCCGGATCGCGGGCTGCCGCATCACCGAAGGCAAGGTGGAACGGGGCGCCAGCGTGCGCCTCATCCGTGATGATGTTGTCATTCACGAGGGCAAGCTTGCAACGCTCAAGCGCTTCAAGGATGAAGTCAGTGAAGTGGCGGGCGGTCAGGAATGCGGCATGGGCTTTGAGAAGTATCATGACCTCAAGCAGGGCGACATCATCGAGTGCTTCACGGTCGAGGAGATCGAACGCAAGCTGTAAGGCGGATTGACCCCCGCCCCCCCGGGCGCGCATTCCCCCCGAGGGGGCGAGCCTCCAGATCCCACAGCCCTTGCGTTCTCCCAAAGCAGGTTCGCGACATGTCCAAAGGTCACTCCAAGCGAGGCCCGACCCAGCGCCAGTTGCGGGTGGGTGAAACCCTGCGCAAGGCGCTTTGCGAGGTCTTCCTGCGCAGCGAGATCGCCGATCCCGACCTGGCGAGCGCAATGGTGACCGTTTCGGAAGTGAGGGCTTCGCCCGATCTCAAGAATGCGACCGTATTCGTGCTGCCCCTCGGCGGGGACAATCAGGAAAAGGTCATTGCCGCGCTCAAGCGCCATAAAAAGTTTGTCCGCGGCGAGGTGGCCCGGCGGGTCTCTCTCAGGCACATGCCGGAATTGATCTTCGAGCTGGACGCCACCTTCGATCAATCGGGCCGCATGAACGCGCTGCTGCGCTCGCCGAAGGTTGCACAGGATATTCAGCACAATCCGAAAAGTGGGAACCGGTTTTCGGACTGATTGTGCGTCACAGATAGGGACCCGCGCGCCAGGCGCGTAACAGCAAGACATGGCAAGACGACGCAAGGGAAGGCCCGTACATGGCTGGCTTGTTCTGGACAAGCCGGTGGGACTGACCTCGAGCGACGCGGTCGCAAGGGTCAAGCGCCTGTACAAGGCAGCCAAGGCGGGACATGCGGGCACGCTGGATCCGCTCGCCAGCGGCATCCTGCCGATTGCGCTGGGCGAAGCGACCAAGACCGCTCCGTTTGTCGTCGATGGCCTGAAGAGTTACCGCTTCACCGTGACCTGGGGGGCGGAAACCGAAACCGATGACGCCGAAGGCGCCGCACTGCGCGAAAGCCGGGCCCGCCCCGCCCGCGCCGCTATCGAGCGCCTGCTGCCGGATTTCTGCGGTGACATCGAACAGGTGCCGCCGCGCTATTCGGCCATCAAGGTGGAGGGCGCGCGGGCCTATGATCTGGCCCGCCAGGGCGATGAGTTCGAGCTGGCGGCGCGCACGGTCAGGGTCGAAAGCCTGACCATCGCGGATATGCCCGACGAGGACCATTGCATACTGGAGGCGAGCTGCGGAAAAGGCACTTATGTGCGCTCGCTGGCCCGCGATCTTGGCCGCGAACTCGGCTGCTTCGGGCATGTGAGCGCACTGCGGCGCACCCGCGTCGGACCGTTCGGGGAGCGGGCCACAATTTCTCTGGCTAAACTGGAGGAGTTGAGCCATAGTGCCGCCGGCCTAGAGGGGCTTGACGCTGTTCTCAAACCCGTGGAGACCGCGCTGGACGACATCCCGGCGCTGGCCATAAGCGGAGACGATGCGGCGAGACTGGCGCGGGGCCAGGTTGTGCTGTTGCGCGGCCGCGACGCTCCCGTCATCAACGGGCCCGTCTATGCAACGTCACGGGGCATGCTCGTGGCGCTCGGTGAAGTCAAGCGCGGCGAACTGAGACCAAAGCGCGTATTCAACCTTTGAGGGTTGAGCCGGGATTTTTGATCATTCTTTAACTTAAAGAACAGGAGTTGGACGATGTCGATTGCCGCTGGGCGGAAGAGCGAACTTATTGGCGAATACGCCACAAACAAGGGCGACACGGGTTCGCCGGAAGTGCAGGTCGCGATCCTCACCGAAAGGATCACCAACCTGACCGAACATTTCAAAACCCACAAAAAAGACAATCACTCACGCCGGGGTCTGCTCAAAATGGTGAGCCAGCGGCGGAGGCTTCTCGACTATGTCAAATCCCGGGACGAGGAGCGTTACAAGAAGCTGATAGCAAGCCTGGGTATTCGCCGTTAGCAAGCGCATGAGGCGCTCCTGACGGGACCGGGGAATCAGGACGCACCGGCCGGAATCCGCCGGCGGAGCGGCTCCTATTGTACGATTCCCAAGATAGAAAGATGAGAAAAATCAATATGTTTGATATCCACACAGAAGAAATTGAATGGGGCGGACGCACACTGACGCTCGAAACCGGGCACATCGCCCGCCAGGCCAGCGGGGCCGTTGTCGCCAGATATGGCGATACCAGCGTGCTGGCGACCGCGGTCGCCGACCGCGAACCGCGGCAGGGCATCGACTTTTTCCCGCTCATGGTCGACTACCGCGAGAAGACTTACGCCGCCGGCAAAATCCCCGGCGGCTTTTTCAAGCGCGAAGCGCGCCCGGCCGAAAAAGAAACGCTGACATCCCGGCTGATCGACCGGCCGATCCGTCCGCTGTTCGCGAAGGGTTTCCAGAACGAAACGCAAGTGCTCATCAATGTGCTCAGCCACGACATGGAAAACGACCCCGACATGGTCGCCATGGTCGCCGCCAGCGCGGCGCTGACCATTTCCGGCATCCCCTTCATGGGGCCGATCGGCGGTGCGCGCGTCGGCTATATCGATGGCGGTTATACGCTCAACCCGATGCTCGACGAGATGCCCGAGAGCAAACTCGACCTTGTCGTGGCCGGCACCGCGGACGCGGTTCTCATGGTCGAGTCGGAAGCCGATGAGCTTCCCGAAGACATCATGCTCGGCGCGGTCATGTTCGGCCACGAGCAGATGCAGCCCGTGATCCGCGCCATCATCAAGCTGGCGGAAAAGGCGGCCAAGGCCCCCTGGGATTTCGAGGCGCCGGACAATTCCGAAATGGAAGCCAAGGTCCGCAAGGCGGCCGAAAAAAGCCTCCGGGAAGCCTATCAGATTCCCGACAAAATGGCGCGCCAGGAAAAGGTGGCCGAAGCAAAAGCGAAAGTCAAAGAAGCGGAAGTGCCTGAAGACGATGACGGCAAGATTTCCGGCAAGGTCTCGAGCGCCTTCAAAACGGTCGAGAAGGATGTGGTTCGCGGCTCGATCCTGGAGACTTCCAAACGCATTGACGGGCGCGATCTTTCAACGGTGCGGCCGATTGTCTGCGAAGCCGGCATTCTGCCGCGCACCCACGGCAGCGCCCTGTTCACCCGCGGGGAGACCCAGGCGCTGGTCGTCACCACGCTGGGCACCGGCGAGGACGAGCAGTTCGTGGACGCGCTGGAAGGCACCTACAAGGAATCCTTCCTGCTGCATTACAACTTCCCGCCCTACTCGGTCGGCGAGACCGGCCGGGTCGGCTTTACCGGGCGGCGCGAAATCGGTCACGGCAAGCTTGCCTGGCGCGCGCTGCATCCGCTTCTGCCCGATCGCGAAAGCTTCCCCTACACCATCCGGGTCGTTTCCGAGATCACCGAATCCAACGGGTCCTCTTCCATGGCCACGGTCTGCGGCGCATCCCTGTCGATGATGGATGCGGGCGTTCCCTTAAAGCGCCCTGTCGCGGGTATCGCCATGGGGCTCATCAAGGAAGGCGACAAATACGCCGTCCTGTCGGACATCCTGGGCGATGAGGACCATCTCGGCGACATGGACTTCAAGGTCGCGGGATCGGCCGACGGCATCACCTCGCTGCAGATGGACATCAAGATCACCGGCATTACCGAGGAGATCATGAAGATCGCGCTGGATCAGGCCAGGGATGGCCGGATACACATCTTAAGCGAGATGTCGAAGGCGCTGGGCGAGGCCCGGGACGACCTTGGCGAACATGCGCCGCGCATTGAAATGATCACTATTCCGACCGACAAGATCCGCGACGTGATCGGCACCGGCGGATCGGTCATTCGTGCTCTGGTAGAGGAGACCGGCGCCAAGATCGACATCAATGACGACGGCACGGTCAAGGTTGCCTCCAACAGCGCGGAGTCGATCAATGCGGCCCTCACCAAGATCAAGATGATCACGTCCGATCCCGAAGCTGGTGAAATCTACGAAGGCACGGTCGTCAAAACGGTCGACTTCGGGGCGTTCGTCAACTTCTTCGGCCCCAAGGACGGTCTTGTCCACATCTCCCAGCTGGCGGACCACCGCGTCAACCAGACCACCGACATCGTCAAGGAAGGCGACAAGGTCTGGGTGAAGCTGCTTGGCTTCGACGACCGGGGCAAGGTGCGGCTTTCGATGAAAGTCGTCGACCAGGAAACCGGCAAGGAGATCACCAGGGACGAGGGCGCCAAAGAGGCGAGCTAGGGTCTGTGGACATTTAGGATTCCCTTTTCGGCGCTGATGTGATTCAAGCTTCCTTTTGAGGAGGTTTGCGATGCGTCCGGAACGTTTTGTCATCACAGATCGCAGTTGGGCTTTGATTGAGTCCCTGCTTCCTGGAACTAATCGAGACCGTGGTGTGACGGCGAAGGACAATCGGCTGTTTCTTGAAGCTGTCCTTTGGAAGGTTCGGGTTGGTGGTCCCTGGCGCG
>BDTT01000026.1 GCA_002897995.1 bacterium BMS3Bbin10
TCGCGGCCCTGCTGGACGTGGCCCAGATTTCCGAGATCACCGCGGTCAAATCCGCCGATACCTTCGAGCGGCCCATCTATGCGGGCAACGCCATACAGACCGTCCAGTCGAGCGACAGGGTCAAAGTTATTACGGTTCGCACAACGGCGTTTCCCGCGGCTGAGGAGGGCGCAAGTGCTCCTGTCGAGAAGATTGACGCCCCCGGCCCGAGCGGCCTGTCGCAATTCGGCGGAGAGGAGCTGTCCGCCTCCGACCGGCCCGAACTCGCCTCGGCCAGGGTGGTCGTGTCGGGCGGGCGGGCGCTGGGATCGAAGGAAAACTTTTCCAAATATATCGAGCCGCTTGCGGGCCAGTTGAACGCGGCGGTGGGCGCCAGCCGCGCGGCGGTGGACGCGGGCTATGTTTCGAACGATTATCAGGTCGGGCAAACGGGCAAGGTCGTTGCGCCGGATCTCTATATTGCAATCGGCATTTCCGGCGCCATCCAGCATCTTGCCGGGATGAAGGATTCGAAGGTGATCGTCGCCATCAACAAAGACGAGGAAGCGCCGATTTTCCAGATTGCGAACTATGGCCTGGTGGGTGACCTTTTCGAGATAGTGCCCGAACTTCTCTCTGAACTAGAAAAAGCGGCCGGTTAGAATGACCGCACGAACAATACGCGTGTAGCGAGAGCGAGAGTGAGATGAGCATCAAGAAAGTAGGCGTGATTGGAGCCGGACAGATGGGCAATGGCATTGCCCATGTGATTGGGCTGGCGGGATATGACGTGCTGTTGAACGACATCGAGCCCGCGCGCATCGACGAGGCGCTGGCGACCATCAACGGCAACCTCTCGCGTCAGGTCGCGTCGGGCAGGATTTCCCAGGCCGATATGGACAAGGCGCTGAAGCATATCGGCAAGGCGGAGAAAATCGACGCCCTCGCGGATGTCGATCTGCTGATAGAGGCGGCAACCGAAAACGAAGACGTCAAGCTCCAGATCCTGCGCGAAGTGTGCCCGGTGGTGAAGCCCGAAGCCACGCTGGCCACCAACACGTCTTCCATTTCCATCACCCGGCTGGCGGCGGCGACCGACCGGCCGGAGAAATTCATCGGCATGCATTTCATGAATCCGGTTCCGGTCATGGAACTGGTGGAAATGATCCGCGGCATCGCAACCGAAGATAAGACCTTCACCGCGGCAACCGAATTCGTGGGCACCCTGGGCAAGACGGTTGCCGTTTCGGAGGACTTCCCCGCATTCATGGTCAACCGCATCCTGCTGCCGATGATCAATGAGGCGATCTACACGCTTTATGAGGGCGTGGGGAATGTGGACTCGATCGACACCTCCATGCGGCTTGGCGCGCGCCATCCCATGGGTCCGCTGCAACTGGCTGACTTTATCGGGCTCGACACCTGCCTGTCGGTTATGCAGGTGCTCTATGAGGGGCTTGCCGACACAAAATACCGTCCCTGTCCGCTGCTGGTGAAATATGTCGAGGCCGGATGGCTTGGCCGCAAGGCGGGGCGCGGCTTTTACGACTATCGCGGCGATGAGCCGGTGCCGACGCGCTAGGCGCGTCGTTTTTTTCGCTCACGGCTAATCCGCTTCGCGGGCCTGCGCGGGCGCGCCCTGACCGGGCGGCGGCCGTTCGGCCTTGCCTCGGCTTTGCCTCGGGGATTTTTTCGCTCACGGCTGATCCGCGCTGACGCGCGGGCCTGCGCGGGCGCGCGCCATAAGGCGCGGCGGCCGTTCGGCCTTGCCTCGGCTGCGCCTCGGGTTTGTTTTCGCTCACGGCTGTTCCCGCCTCCGGCGGGGCCTGCGCGGGCGCGCCCTGACCGGGCGGCGCGCGTTCGCGCTTGCCTCGCTGCGCTCGGTTGCGGAGCGATACGCCGCCGCTTTGCCGGTGGCCCCAAACAGAGGAGCGGCAGGCCGGAGAAAGGGCCGTATTGCACCAAACCGCGCGCAGCGCGGCAGGCCATTGAGGCCCGGCCGTTAGGCCGCCATCGCGGAGGCCCGCGAAGCGGAACAGCCGTGAGCGAAAAAAACCCGAGGCGCAGCCGAGGCAAGGCCGAACGGCCGCCGCCCGGTCAGGGCGCGCCCGCGCAGGCCCGTCCGAAGGACGGAATAGCCGTGAGCGAAAATACCGTGAGCGAAAAAATTCAAGCGAAAATACCCAAGCGCAAGAAGTAGTTCCGCGCTCAGCCCTTGTCCGCGATGGCCGCATTGATCAGCGCCAGTGCTTCTTTCGAATCCCACTCCGCCGCGCCGACGAGCCGGCCGACTTCCTTGCCCTGCCGGTTTATCAGCAGCGTTGTGGGCATGCCGAAGACCTTCAGCGACGGGGCCAGTTTGCCGGAGTTGTTGTTGTAGAGCTTGAGGTGCTTCACCCCGATCTCTTTCAGGAACTGGCGCGGCTTTTCAAGCCCGCCACGGTCGATGCTGACCGCAACCAGATCGAACTGGTCGCCCCCCAGTTCCGCCTTCAGCTCATCGAGCATCGGCATCTCCTTGCGGCAGGGCGCGCACCATGTCGCCCACAGATTGAGCAGCACCACCTTGCCGCGCCACTCGGAGAGGGACAAATTGGCGCCATCGCCGTCTATGAATTCGATTTCCGGGAGGTCTTTGGGTTCGGCGGCGGCGACGAAGGTGATCATCTCGCCGACCGAATAGGCGCCAAGCCCCTTGCTCCGGTAGCCGGGCAGTTTGCCGCTTGGCGTTTTCTCGCTCACCGCAACATTGCCATCGCCACCAAAATTCACGTATACCGCCCCGAGCGCCGCAGCGGCCGTCAGGGCGGCCGCGACGGCTATGACCGGCATCCGTGATGTCCCTGGCGTTTTTGATGTCCCTGGCGTTTTTATTGTCTGTGTCTTGCCCATGGCAATGATCCTGGAAGGTCTGAGATGACAAACAAAATGTGGGGCGGCCGGTTTGCCTCGGGCCCCGCCGGGATTATGGAGGAAATAAACGCCTCCATCGATTTTGACAAGCGCCTTAGCGCGCAAGACATCGCCGGTTCCCGGGCCCATTGCGAAATGCTTGCCGGTGCAGGCATCATCGCCCGCGAGGATGCCCGCGCCATCTTGAAAGGTCTAGACACGATTGCGTCAGAGATTGAGTCGGGCAGCTTCGAATTTTCGCGCGCCCTGGAGGATATTCACATGAATATCGAGGCGCGCCTCGCCGCGCTTATCGGGCCGGTTGCGGGCAAGCTGCACACCGCGCGCTCGCGCAACGACCAGGTGGCCACGGATTTCAAGCTGTATATCCGCGACGCGCTTCTTCAGCTCGACGATCTGCTGTGCGGATTGCAGCAGGCGCTGGCGGAAAAAGCATTGGCGCATGCCTCCACCGTGATGCCGGGCTTCACCCATCTGCAGAGCGCGCAGCCGGTCACTTTCGGGCATCACTGCCTGGCTTATGTGGAGATGTTCGCCCGCGACCGGAGCCGCTTCGCCGATGCGCGCAAGCGGGCCAATGAGTGCCCGCTGGGCGCGGCCGCGCTCGCCGGGACGTCCTTTCCGATTGACCGGGAGCAGACCGCAAAGGCGCTCGGATTCGATGCTCCCGCGGCCAATTCGCTCGACGCGGTGTCCGACCGCGACTTTGTGCTGGAGACCCTGTCGGGCGCGTCCATCACGGCGGTGCATCTGTCGCGGCTGGCCGAGGAGATCGTGATCTGGTCATCGCCGGGTTTCGGCCTTGTGAAGCTGTCCGACCGGTTCACGACCGGGTCATCGATCATGCCGCAAAAGCGCAACCCGGACGCGGCCGAGCTGGTGCGCGCCAAGACCGGCGCGGTGTTCGGCGCGTTCACGCAATTGCTGGTCGTCATGAAGGGCTTGCCCCTGGCCTATTCGAAGGACATGCAGGAAGACAAGGTTCCGGCATTTACAGCCCTCGATACATTGTCGCTGATGCTGGCCGCGATGTCGGGCATGGTGTGCGATCTGGAACCCCAGGCGGACGCCATGGCCGAGGCGGCGGGAGAAGGATACTCCACCGCGACCGATCTGGCCGACTGGCTGGTGCGCAGCCTGGACATGCCGTTTCGCGATGCGCACCGTGTGACGGGCCGGATTGTCGCCCTTGCCGAAGCGTCCGGCATGGCGCTGGAGCAGGTGCCGCTTGGCGATATGCAGGACATTGAACCGGGGATCACCGCGGACATATTCAGCGTTCTGGGCGTCGAAAACTCCGTCCAAAGCCGGACGAGTTTCGGCGGTACGGCGCCTTCAAATGTCCGCAAAATGGCGCAAGAGTGGATAAAGCGGTTGGAAAGCGACCCGACATCGGGCTAAAACAAGAGTTAGAAGCGCCGCAAGCGCGGCGCGAGGATTGGAGCAAGCCAGGTCATGCGCAGCACGCTGACATCCCTTCTTGTGGTGCTTTTGGTGTCCGCCATGGGCCTGAGCGCGTGTGGCCGGAAGGGTCCGCTCGAGCGCCCGCCCGCGGCAAAAGCGGCGGATGCACAGGCTGCCGATGGCGGAAGTCCCAGCCGCCCCGACCGCCCCTTCATACTCGACAGGCTGCTTCGATAGGCTATCTGTGAGTCCATGACCTAGCCGCCGCGAGCGTCCCATGCATCATTTCGCCTACAGGCAGGGCGTTCTGCACGCCGAGGATGTCAATCTGAACGCCATGGCGTCGCAGGTCGGCACGCCGTTCTATTGCTACTCCACCGCGACATTGACGCGTCACTATGAGGTTTTCGCGCAGGCCTTCGCCGGCGCGGACGCGCTCATATGCTATTCGGTCAAGGCCAATTCCAACCTGGCGGTGCTGAAGACGCTTGGTCGGCTTGGCTCGGGCATGGATGTGGTGTCCGAAGGCGAGCTGCGCCGCGCGCGCGCCGCCGGGATCGCGGCGGACCGGATCGTATTTTCGGGCGTCGGCAAGACCCGGTCCGAAATGGCGTTCGCGCTGGGAGAAGGCATCTACGCCTTCAACATCGAGTCCGAAGCCGAGCTCGCCGCCCTGAGCGAGGTGGCGGCGGCAGGAGGGCATGAGGCCCGCATCGCCATCCGGGTCAATCCGGATATCGACCCCAGGACCCACGCCAAGATTTCCACCGGCAAGGCGGAGGACAAATTCGGCGTGCCCTATGGCCGCGCCCGCGCCCTCTACGCGCAGGCCGCCGCGCTGCCGGGCATCCGGACCCGCGGCGTCCATATGCATATCGGCAGCCAGATCACGGATCTGAAGCCGTTCGGCGACGCCTTTGCATTATTGCGGGAGATGGCCGGGAAGTTGCGCGAGGACGGTCACGCCATCGAATTCATCAATTTCGGCGGCGGACTGGGCGTGCCCTATCGCGGCGACAACGATGTGCCGCCGCACCCGGAGGACTATGCCAAAACCGTGCGCGCGGCGGCGCGGGACATGAATGTCAGGCTGCTGTTCGAGCCGGGCCGCATGATCGCCGCCAATGCGGGAATTCTGGTCACGCGGGTGCTCTACACCAAAACGGGCGCGAACAGGACCTTCACGATTGTCGATGCGGCCATGAACGATCTCATCCGTCCCACGCTTTATGAGGCGTGGCATGAGATATGGCCGGTGCGCGAGGCCCTGCGCGATGAAAGCTCGCGAACAACCGACGTGGTCGGTCCGGTCTGCGAGACCGGCGACTATCTGGCGCTCGATCGCGCCCTGCCGGCGTTTCACGAAGGCGATCTGATGGCGGTGATGACGGCCGGCGCCTATGGCGCGGTGCTGTCCTCCACCTATAACACCCGCCCGCTCATTCCCGAGGTGATGGTCGCGGGCGGCGACTATGGGGTGATCCGGCCAAGGCCGTCCTATGAGGAAATGCTGGCGCGCGAGCGAATCCCGGAGTGGCTGAAATAGAGTTCGCGAGGGAGGCCCCGGCCAGCGGGCCGTCTGACCCGCAGGAATTTTACGCGGGACTTGCGATTGCGGCATGGGGGCTGACGGCGCAGTTGCGGTTTTCAGGGACCGGGAGCGCATCGGTTTCGCGGCCATGGGCGGCGGACTGCTCCTGAAGTTGCGGCTCCAGAAAGTCGATGTCCAGTCCGGCATCGGCCAGGATGCGCAAAATGCCCTCGACCGGGGCGGTGCGCGCCGTCACCAGCGCCCACAGAATCGCGGACCGGGTTCCCGTCAGGCAATGGACGAGAACCGGGCCCGGCAATTCGCGCAGCGCCCGATCGAATGCGTCGAGCAGGTCCTCGTCGAACAGGGCATGGCCAGGCGCGGGCAGGTAGGCGTAACTCAGCCCGGCTCTCGCGGCCACTTGGCGCGCTTGGCTTGAACTGACCGGCGCGCCGGGTTCCGCGTCCGGACGGTTGTTGATGACCGATCTGAACCCCAGGGCGGCGATCTGGGCGAAATCGGCGGCGTCGAGCTGCGAGGCGGTCGCGATGTTGGGCGTAATATGCGTGATCGTGGGCATCGGCGTGATCCTGGAGTGTGATTCTGGAGTGTGATTCTGGAAATAAAGAGCTGTGTTCGCGCGGCGGCGCTTGAATTTCGCTACCGGTTTGAAATGTGATGCCGAGACCGGGCGCGGTCAAGTGTGTTCGCAACATAAATGAGAAAAAAAATCTAATAAACTACGATTTAGTAAAAATCACGAATATTTTAGTTTGAAAATATCAAAAGATTAGAATGAAAAACTTATTCCTCAAAACCTGGAAAAGGGTTCCCGGCGCCCTCTGGTCCCCGTGGCATTTCTGCCACAGATCCGCAAAAAATGCCCCATTTGCGGTGGCGCGGGACTCAAACTTCCGCGCCCCTTCCGCTAATGTGGAAAAAAAGGCGGGGTTGACCGCCGGTCTCCGGGGCAAAAGACATGGCATTTTACAGCAAATTCGTTGCCGGCGCGGCGCTTGCCGTGATGGCTTCATACGCGTCCGCCGCGAGCGCGCAGGGCTCCGGCTCCATGCAGGTCGGCAACACGACCGTCTCCGTCGGCGCGGGCACGGCAATCCTGACCTTGCCGGATGTGCAGTTCCTGACCGCGGCGAGCCTCTCCACGTCCGGTACGATCAGGAAATACGATGATGGCGACGACTTTGGGGATGAGATCGGCTTCAATGTCAACGGGTCCGTTTCCGCGCCGGTGACCGGCGCCAACGGCAGACGCAAACGCATTTCGATCAACGGTTTTTTCTCCAGTACCGACGACGAGGACAGCGCGGTCTGCACCGAGTCGGGGTTCACCTGTACGCTCTACAACATCGTCGATGATTCAGCGATCGCCAGTTCGCTCGACGCCGGCACCGGCAACGCGGGTGCGCAGTTTATCTCCAGCACCGATCGCGATGTCGATCACTGGGGCGTGTCGCTGGAGTCCCAGTGGTATCTGAACCCTCAGGTCATGGGCGTGACCCAGGCCCCTCCCCGGCGCTATATTGCCCTGGGTGCGGGAATGCGTCGCATCGACCAGGACCTGTCCATCGTCACGACCTCGCCGCAGGCGGCCGGGGCCTTCAGGTTCACCTATAGCGAAGATCTGGAGACGGACTATTACGGCGCCTATGCGGCCTGGGGCGGCGACTACTCGCCTTTCCTTTTCAAGGGGCTGTGGGATCGCTGGGGCCTGCGGTCGTCATTCCGCCTGCAGGGCGGCGCCTATTACGCCGATACGGATTATTCCGGCTCGACCGTCAGTACGACCGCGCCGAACAATCTCAACGGTTCGCTGTCGCTGTCGCAGGATGAAATTGCGTTCATTGGCGGGCTGACGCTGGAGACACGCAAGCGCATCGGCGCGCGCACCATGCTGTCGCTCAAGAGCGAATATGAGTATTACTCGTGGGTTCCCGACATGCGCTATAACGACAGCGACTATAATGCCGGCGGGCCGCGGCTGGGTCAGAACCGGGGAACCAGCATCGGCAGCGACGACGCCTTCTCCGCGCGCACTTCGCTGCGCCTCACCATCAAGCTGGGGCCGGCCGAGATCATGGAGCCGATGAAGTAGGCTTCTTCAGATAACGAAATGACAGGGGATCGTAAAAGGACCGCATTTTCCCCGGCCCGCCGCGAGTTTCCGAACCCCGTTGTCCGGCGCGGGCCCGTTATCCGGCGCGGGTAAGGGGAAATCGCACGCCGCAATAGCCAGCAGCGCGATCAATATTCGCTGCCGCCCGAGCCCAGCGGTGCGGCCTCTTCCAGTGCGCTTGCCACCTCTTCGCGAATCTGGGCCAGAGTGAAGGGTTTCTGTATGATGCCCTTGATCAGCGTTTCCAGGCCGTAGGCCCGGTCGCGGTGTTCCGCATATCCGGTCATCAGCAAGATTGGCAACTCGGGCAGATCGCGGGCCGCCTGCAGGGCCAGCGCGATGCCGTCCATGACCGGCATGCGAATGTCCGACAGCAGCAGGTCGAACTCTTCGAGCGGTGAAACCAGCCGCTCCAGCGCCTCGCCGCCGTCATGCACGGGAATGACGTCATGCCCGTCCATTTCAAGCGCCCGGCGCACGAAATCGCACACTGCCACGTCGTCCTCAGCCAGAAGTATGCGCGCCATAAGCCCGGATCCTAAGCCTCCGGAAGTCCGAAAGGCAATATCATACGAGCCGCCCGACATATGGCAACTCGCGATACCGGTTGGCGAGGTCCATGCCATAGCCGATGACGAACACGTCCGGGCATTCGAAGCCGCGGAAATCGGCGTCGATATCCACCGCCCGTCCTCCCGGCTTGTCGAGCAGAACGCAGGCGGCCACGCGTTCCGCGCCGCGCGCGGCGATGAGGTCCTTGGCGAAGGCGAGGGTGCGGCCCGACTCCAGAATGTCGTCGACAAGCAGCACGTCGCGCCCGCGAACCCGCGTTTCGATGTCACGCAGAATATTGACCTGCCCCGAGGAGCTTGTCGTGTCGCGGTAACTCGACAGGAATATGAAATCGACCTCCAGCGTGACCCCCGCGGCGTGCAGCGCCCGCAGCAGGTCCGCGCCAAACACGAAACTGCCCTTCAGGATCGGCACTACCAGCAAGTCGGCAAAGCCCGCTGTTTTTATCTCGCCCGCGAGTATCTGTGTGCGCGCGGCGATTTTTTCCGCGTCGAAAAGTATCTCGATTCGCCTGTCCTGAGATGACCCCTGGCTCATGGGGCTCTGACCCTAGCGCACTTTGGCGAAGCGGACCTGCACATCGCGGATTGATTTCGGAGGGGTAGGGATTTGCGCCGAGAAGGCGGTTCGCTCGCCCGCGGGAAGCAGTTCCGAGCGCACGTCCGCCGCCCATTGATAGACTTCCACCTTTTCCTTGGTGCGCAGGCCAAACACGACCGTCGGCACCTTTAGCGGCCCGGAGGTCACATTGACGATATCGCCGTAAACCTCCAGGACCGGGCGTCCCGCGCTCATCTCCCAGGAATATTCGACCTTCTCGAATTCAATCCCGCGCACATTGACCGGCAGGCCGATGCGCTCATAGGCCGACGCGGCGCCGGGCAGCGCGCGGACCACATTCACGCGCTGAAAATAGGCGGCGCTCACCACACCGGCCAGCACAAGGGCAAGTCCGGCCCAGCCGGCAGCGACATTGGCGGCGATCGGCACGCCGAGCTTCCTGGCCTTGCCAATGACGATAGGCGGACTCTCCGCCTCTTCGCCGGCCTCATCGCCCATTTCGGCATCGGTGGAGGCGGGTTCTTCGGGCGCGGGCTGTCCCTCCTGGACAGCGGTGGAGAATGCCTCTTCCAGGGCGGCTTCGCTGAAGTCGTCTTCGGGCTTGCCCGCATCGGGAGCGGTCTCCGCACCGGCTTCGGTTTCGGGTTCCGGCGCCGGGGGTTCAGCGGCGGAATCCGCCGCGCTTTCCGCTTCCGCTTCCGGTTCGCCAGGTTCATCCCGCGGTTCGGGAAATGCGTCCTCGCTGTCCTTGTAAATGATCTCGTCTTCGTCGAAATCCGGCAGCGCGGCGGGTTGCGGCGGCGGGACGGCGGAAGTGGCGGTCCAGACATGCTGGCAGCCGACGCAGCGCACCTTGCGGCCTTCAGGGGGAAGTTCCACCGGAATTTCGTAGCTGGTTTCGCAATTTGGACATTCCAGGATCATATGGATACCTGTTTTCAATTGACGGCGCGGTCAGGCGATCAACACAAGTTGCACGCATCGGATACCCTTTGCGGGCGCGAAAAGCGTTGATACGGCAGATACTCTCCAGCATAAAGGCCGAATGTTCAACGCTCACTGCGACAACAGGTCTTAGGGCCGGGACTCATTGATGGTATGCAATTGTGTTTGGTCAGGAGGGTTCGAATACTGGAAAACAAGCGCAAGAACGGGCTATTTGCCTTTTCGAGCATTGTCTGGCAGTAGGCGGGTCCTCCTGAACAAACCTGAGCAGGCGAGGTGGGATTTGCCCCTGAATGCGTTGGAAAGGCTTGCAAACCAGTGAGGTAGCTCACGCCTTTCCGCCTTCTCGGCGGCAAGACCCAGCACGCATAATGGATGCCATTAATGAGTCCGGACCCTAAGTGATTCGCTTTGAAAATATCGGTTTGCGTTATGGCCTGGGACCGGAAGTGCTCCGGGATGTGGACTTCCACCTTGTTCCCGGCTCGTTTCATTTTCTGACCGGGCCGTCGGGCGCGGGAAAGACCTCGCTTTTGCGGATGCTGTTCATGTCGCTGCGCCCCAGCCGCGGGCTCATCCACCTGTTCGGCCAGAACTGTTCGGACCTGCCTTCGTCCGAGCGCGCGGATCTGCGCCGCCGCATCGGCATCGTGTTTCAGGACTTCCGGCTGCTGGATCATCTGACGACCTGGGAGAATGTCGCGCTGCCGCTGCGCGTATTTGGCGAGAGCGAGGCATCCTACCGCGACGATGTCACGGATCTGTTGAAATGGGTCGGGCTGGGGGCCCGCATGACCGCCTATCCGGAAGTATTGTCCGGCGGCGAGAAGCAGCGCGCCGCCATTGCGAGGGCTGTTATAGGAAAGCCGGAATTGCTGCTCGCCGACGAACCGACGGGCAATGTCGATCCGGCTATGGCGAACAGGCTCCTGCGCCTGTTCATTGAACTCAACCGTCTCGGGACATCGGTCATCATCGCAACCCATGATTTCCAACTGATGGACCAATGCGACGCTCCACGGCTGGTGCTTCATGAAGGTCACCTGGAAATTCGATAATCTGCCCGGCCGGCTGGCCGAGCGGGTCAGGACAAGTCCCTGGGTGGCCGTTGTCAGCGGACTGGCGCGCCGTCAGGCCGGCTCGGGCACCGCGCCCATTGTGCAGCCCGCTTCGGTCGCGGGGCGCGCGCTCACGGTCGTGATCGCCATCATGACCTTTCTCGCCTGCCTGACGTCGGGCGCCGTGTATGTCGTGAACCAGTCGGCCAATGACTGGTTCGCCGATATCGCCAGCGAAGTGACGGTTCAGGTCAGTGAGGGCCAGGGCTCGGAATTCGAGAAAAAAGTAACGCTGGTGTCGCTTTTCCTGGCCAAGCAGCCAGGTATCCTGAGGGTGAACCCGCTCAGCGCGGAGGAGTCCGGAAAATTGCTCGAGCCTTGGCTTGGCGGGTCGGACGTCTTGTCCGCGCTTCCCGTGCCCCGGCTCATCGCGGTGGAGATAGACCGCTCCTCGCCCCCCGACCTCAACGCGCTTCGCGAATCGCTGGAAAGCAATTTCAAGGGCGTGACGCTTGACGATCACCGCCGCTGGCAGGCGGAGCTGCGCACCGTTACGCGCTCGCTCGTGCTTGGCGGCATAGCCGTTCTCATGCTGGTCGGCGCGGCAACTGTCGCAAGCATCGTATCGGCCACGAAGAGCGCGATGGCGTCGAATCGGGAAATCATCGAAGTGCTGCATTTTGTCGGCGCGCGCGAGAGATTCATTGCCCATGAGTTCGAGAAGCATTTCCTGAATATCGGCATTCGCGCGGGGCTGGTGGGGGCATTCGGGGCGACGGTCGTGTTTCTGCTGCTCCCGCTGACGATGCGTCTTCTGAGCGGCCGCGGGCTGGCGGCGGCGGAATTCCGGCAATTTATCGGTTCCGCCGTTCTCGACTGGCCGGGATATCTGCTGTTCGGTTTTGTCGTCGTCGTCGTCGCGACCTTGTGTATGCTCACATCGCGTTTCGGCGTTTACCGGATCCTGAAGTCCTACGATTGACGGTGGCGGGAAAAACACATTCCACTCTGGCGCTTAACTCATATGGTATAACAAACATATTCGCCTGCTCTCCGCTGGCGTCTCGTGTTCATGAACTCAGGGCCGGTCCCATGACCGCAGTTATTCGTGCGCTCAGATATGTACTGCTCGGGGCCGGTCTGGCCGGGGTCCTGTTCGCCGGCGGGTTCGTGGCGTTCGTCAGTACGATCCAGCGCGACGCCGGTGCGCCGCAGGCCGCCGAAGGCATTGTCGCGCTGACCGGCGGCAAGGCCCGCATCGGACAGGCGGTCAGATTGCTGGCGCAGGGCTTGGCGAAACGGCTTCTCATTACCGGCGTCCATCCCTCCACCAAGGCGAGCGAATTGCAGCGGCTGGTGCCGAAGGGGGCCGAGTTCTTCCCCTGCTGCGTGGATCTGGGGCGCGCCGCGCTTGATACGCAGGGCAATGCGGCCGAGGCCAGTGAGTGGGTGGCCAAGCGCGGCTTTTCCTCGCTCATCGTGGTGACGAGCTCCTACCACATGCGGCGCACGCTTCTTGAGTTCTCCAGGGCCATGCCGCAGGTGCAGCTCATTCCCTATGCGGTTTCCGCTCCAAATCTGCGCATCGACAGCTGGTGGGCCCATAAAGGAACGCTGCGGCTCCTGTTTTTCGAATATGTGAAATATCTGAACGCGCTGACCGGGTATGTCGGCGCGCGCATGGCGGCGACGGCGGGTTTCGGCGGAGCGGCCCATTCAACGGCTTCGGCAAATTGAGCCGGCAAATCAATCTTCCAGGCGGCCTGTCATGATCCGGGCATTTGTCTATACCTTCGCATTCTTCACCGTCTCCGCGCTGTTCCTCATTTTGGGAAGCTGGCTGCTGCTGGCCCCGCGCTCCTGGGCCATGGCGGGGCTGAGCGCCCATGGGCGCAGCTGTGTGTGGCTGCTGGAGAAAATCGCCGGCACGCGGCTGGAGGTGCGCGGCCATGAAAATCTGCCCCGCGGCGCGGTGCTGGTGGCGTCGAAGCACCAGTCGGCCTGGGACACTTTCGCGCTGGTGCCGCTGCTCAGGGATCCGGCCATCGTCATGAAGCGGGAGCTGATGTGGATTCCGCTTTACGGCTGGTTCTCGGCCAAGTTCGGCATGATCTTCGTGCGCCGCTCGGCGGGGCCCGCCGCGCTGCGGCGGATGGCGCGCGATGCCGCGATGCGCGCCGGCGAGGGCCGCGAGATCGTTATATTTCCTGAAGGCACGCGGCGCGAGCCCGGCGCGGACCCCGCCTACAGGCCAGGGGTCCACTATCTCTACGCGCAGCTCGGGCTGCCCTGCTGTCCCGTGGCGCTCAACTCAGGGCTCTACTGGCCGCGAAGAAGCCTCGCCCGCTATCCCGGCACCATCATTGTCGAATTCCTGAAACCGATCCCGCCGGGGCTGCCGCGAAAGGTTTTCGCGAAAAAGCTCCAGAGCGCCATCGAAACCGCATCCGACGCACTGATCAAGGAGGCCGCAAGGTCCGCAAACCCGCCGCCGATACCCGAAAGCGCGCGGCGGCGGCTGGGGCTTTGATCTCAAGGCTCGCATCCCGGCCGGATCAGCCCGATCCTTCGTCTGGCTTTCGCGGGGGCGAACCGATTCCCTTCAGACGGATTTTCATGATTCGTTCGCGGTTATATTCGCCGGGCGGCGGCCCTTTCACAAAAATTATTCGAACCTGTTGCAGTAAGGTAACAGATCGGTCGCAAGCGCATAAAAATGCGGCGCCGGCCGGCGCTTGTTCCGGCCCGCTTTCATTTCAAAAACAGCGCAGATTCAACCTTTTAGCTGGTGTATCTTCCCGCGGGTTCCAGGCGGATTCCGGATGCTCGATCGCCTGCGGTCCGATGTGCGATTTCGCCGCGCCGAATAGCTTCGCAGAGTGCCTCATTTTGGGATTCAAGCTGGAATCTCAGAAGGTTGAGATTGGACCGGTCCGGCTCTGCGCCTGGCCGCGAAGACGCGGCAAAAAGCGTTGGGCATTGCGCTTTTATGCGTGAAAGCTATTGCGTCAAACGCTTGGGCTGTGCTATCAAATAGCCATCCGAACGGGGATGATTTCCTCCAAATAATAGTATAGCCAAGTATTCGCTGGCGCCTGCCAAGCAAGAGTTGAGTATTGTCTCGCGTAAAGTGTTTCTCAGTCTGAGGGCCGCTACTGTGCTTAGTGTGTTTTATGAAACAATGATCCGGTTTGGCTGGACGAGTGTCGAGTAGTCTGGAACGCACGCATGGGGTGGTTGTTAAATGAGCGCAATAACAGGGGCTCATTTTGGCTGAAAGGGAACAGCAGGCCGGCGTCGACGACGTCGAAGCAAGGGAAACGTGGGAGCGCTTAAAGCAAAATCCGGGTTCAGTTCTGATCGATGTTCGAACGCAGGCCGAATGGGCCTATGTGGGAGTACCGGATCTTTCGTCATTGGGTAAGGAGCCATTCTTCCTAGAGTGGCGGCAGTTCCCGCAAGGCGAGGTCAATCCATCCTTTGCAAGCCAGTTGGCTTCCATGCTTGCCGCGAAGGCGGCGGACAAGGACGCCGAGCTCTTTTTCATCTGCCGTTCGGGGCACCGGAGTCTCCATGCTGCGGAGGCGATGGCGGCGGTGGGATACCGTGCGTGTCACAACGTTGCGGGCGGGTTTGAGGGACCGCTCGACAGTGCTGCGCACCGGGGTCTCGTCGCGGGCTGGAAGGCTGCCGGGCTTCCATGGGTCCAGCGCTAGAGGGGCCATTGGGAACGGCGGACATGCTTCTTCAGTCCCGAAACTGTCGAAGGCGCGGCTGGCTCCCGGTACCGGGAGCCTGAGTGCGCCAACAGCAGGGGTTGGTCCGGTTGCGGACCAATGGAGCGAAACGGGCGGGGCATATGAGAGGCATAAGGTGAACAAGGACGAGCACAAAAACGATCCGAAAAGCCTTCAGAAGAAATGGGAACGCACCAGAAGCCGGCTTCGCGCCGAGCTTGGCGAAGATATTTTCAAGAGCTGGTTCGGACGCGTAGAGCTTGAAGCCGTCAACGGCCCCACAGCGCATCTTTCCGTACCTACGCCTTTTTTGAGAAAATGGCTGAAATCACATTATAACGAACGGCTTTTGAGCTGCTGCAATGCGGAGTTCAAGGGCGTGGAGCAGGTAGAGTTCCGCGTGCGCCAGCCGCATGATTCGGCGGCGGTTTCCGCTCCCGCGGAAGTCCCCGGGGGGACCGTCCATTCCGAGATAAAAAAGCTCTCCGCATCACGCGGCGCAATCACGGCGGGCGCGGCGGGCGGTGTTGATGGCTTCGATGGTTCGCCGCTCGACCGGGGTCTGACCTTCGGCGCTTTCGTCGTCGGCTCCTCGAACCGCCTGGTGCATGCGGCCGCCAGAGAGGTGGCCGATTCGGTGGGCCAGATGCAAAGGCGTTACAATCCTCTTTTCATTCACGGCACGGTGGGCCACGGCAAGACGCATATTCTGAACGCCATCGCCTGGCAGGCGCGCGCGGGCAGGCCGCAGGCGCGGGTGGTTTATCTCACCGCCGAGTGGTTCATGTCGCGCTTCGTGCAGGCGCTCAAGTCGCGCGCGGCCGTCGCCTTCAAGGAGAGCCTGCGCGGTATCGACATCCTTCTGATTGACGACATGGAGTTTTTGCAGGGTCCGGTGATTCAGCAGGAATTTTGCCATGCTCTCAATTCCCTGATCGACAGCGGCCGGCAGATCGTGGTGGCCGCCGACAGGGCGCCCTCGAAGCTGGAACGTCTCGATGCGCGGATGCGCTCGCGCCTCGCCGGGGGTCTTGTGGCGGAGGTCGCGCAGATGGACCTTGCGCTGCGCCAGCAGATTCTGGTCAATTGCGTCGAGGCGGAAAGGCGCGAAGACGGCAAATTCACCGTGCCCGATTCCATTATCGAGTTCCTGGCCAGCCGGCTGACCGAGGGAGGGCGGGAGCTCGAAGGCGCAATCATCCGGCTGCGCGCGGTGACGCGGCTGACGGGTGAGCCGGTCACCGCCGACGGCGCGGAATTCATCGTGCGCGATTTGATGAGCACCAGCGAGCCCAAGCGCATCAAGATCGATGATATCCTGCGCACCATCTCCAAGCATTTCGGCGTAAACCGGTCCGATCTTCTGTCGAGCCGCCGGAACCGCTCCATCGTGCGTCCGCGTCAGATCGGCATGTATCTGGCGAAGAATCTGACCTCGCGGTCATTGCCGGAGATCGGCAGGCGGTTTGGCAACCGCGATCACACGACCGTGCTCCATGCGATAAGAAAGGTCGAACAGCTGATGTCGGACGACATATCGCTCAAGGAGGAAGTCGAGTTGCTGAAACGCGTGTTGCGGGATTGACCCCCTGGTCATGAATGCGCCCGCCGGCAAATGCGCGGATCTTGCAAAGAGCGGCGATCTTGCTAAAAACAGCCGGCCGCGCCACCTTATGTCCCGGCGGGGTTGATTCTTCTTCGCGGTACTCAATAACATTCCTCCCGCTATACTCTCGCGCCGCGTTGCCGGGAGGGATCAGGAAAAGCACCGGCAAGAGGCGTGCGTAACGGGGAAGTTGTCAATGCGGTTGATTATCGAAAGAAGCCCTTTGCTGGATGCCCTGACGCATGTGACCAGCGTGGTCGAGCGCCGCAACACGATTCCCATTCTTTCGAATGTTCTCATCGCCGCCAAGGGCAAGCTCGTATCGCTGACCGCGACCGATCTGGATATCGAGGTGGTGGAAACGGTCGCGGCGGACGTCGCGCAGGACGGCGCTACGACCGTGTCCGCCCACATGTTCCATGACATCGTGCGCAAGCTGAGCGACGGCGCCCAGGTGGAGCTTTCGCTCGGACCCGACGAGGGCCGCCTCGCACTGGTATCGGGGCCGGCGAAATTCGCCCTTCAGGTGCTTCCGCCCGATGACTTTCCCGATTTGAGCGCCGGCGAGATGAGCCATGCTTTCGAGATGCCGGCGGCGGATCTGAAGAAGCTCATCGACAAGACGCGTTTCGCCATCTCCACCGAGGAGACGCGCTACTATCTCAATGGCATTTATCTGCACGCCGCCGAGAGCGGCGGCAGGCAGATGCTGCGGGCGGTCGCCACCGACGGTCACCGCCTGGCGCAGATGGAACTCCCCCTGCCCAAGGGCGCGGAAGATATGCCGGGCGTCATCGTGCCGCGCAAGACCGTATCGGAGTTGCACAAGCTGCTGGAGAACAGCTCGGCGCCGGTTAAAATCGAGCTTTCCACGTCCAAGATCAGGTTGAGCCTGGGCGATGTCGTGCTCACCTCGCAGCTTATCGACGGGACGTTTCCCGACTATGGCCGCGTCATCCCCGAAGGCAACAACAAGGTGTTGAACGTTTCCAACACCGATTTCGCCAAATCCGTGGACCGGGTTTCCACGCTGTCGAGCGACAAGGGCCGCGCGGTCAAGCTCAAGGCGGGCGACGGGAAACTGGTCCTGTCGGTCAACAATCCCGACAGCGGCAGCGCCACCGAGGAACTGAGCGCGGACTATAGCGACGAAGACATCGAGATCGGCTTCAATGCCCGCTATCTGCTCGATATTTCCAGCCAGATCGAGAGCGAAAACGTCCAGTTCCTGCTGTCCGATCCCGGCTCCCCGATCATGGTGCATGACGATGGCGATACCGGCGCGCTCTATGTCCTCATGCCGATGCGCGTCTAGGACCTGAACCTCTGGCCGCGCCCTCAACCGCCAATATTTTTCCGGCTGAAAAGAACGAATCGGCTGACAGGCCGCATCGCCTGTGGATTGAGCATGTGCGGGCCACGGATTTTCGCAACTATAAGTCGCTTGTCCTCGATCTGGATTCGCGCCCCGTGGTTCTGACCGGGCCTAATGGCGCGGGCAAAACCAATCTTCTCGAGGCCGTCTCCCTGCTGACGCCGGGCCGGGGCCTGGGCCGGGCGCAATTTGGCGAAATGACGCGCCGTTCGGCTGGGGGCGGCTGGGCCGTCAATGCCCGGCTGCACTGTAGGAGCGGCGAGGTGAACATCGGGACGGGCTACGCGGACTCCGACGAGACAACAGCGCGCAGCGTGCGCATCGATGGAGAAAATGCACGCGGGAGCGGTGCGCTCGGGCAATATGCGCGCACGGTGTGGCTGACCCCTTCCATGGACGGGCTGTTCTCCGGTCCGGCCGGCGAGCGCCGCAGGTTTCTCGACAGGCTTATCCAGAGCCTCGACCCGGGGTACCGGTCCTGCGTCTCGCGCTTTGAGCGCGCCATGCGCCAGCGCAACCGCCTGCTGGAAGATGGCGAGACATCCGCGGTCCTTTTCGAGGGACTGGAAACCCAGATGGCCGAAACCGGGGTGGCGATGGCCGCCGCGCGCCTGGAGGCGGTCGCGGGGCTGGGTGGAGGCGCCGATGCCGAGGGGCCTGGGAACGCGTTCCCTTGGGCGGTACTGGCGCTCGAAGGCGTTCTGGAACAACGGCTGCAGCGCGAAGCGGCGGTGGATGCCGAAGACGCCTATCGCGAGATGCTTCGCCGGTCCCGGATACGCGACCGGGCTGCAAAGCGCACTCTGGAAGGCCCGCACCGCTCCGACCTCATCGTCGGTCATGGACCCAAATCGGCGCCCGCGCGCGAGTGCTCCACGGGCGAGCAGAAAGCGCTCCTCATCGGCCTCGTTCTGGCCCATTCGCGTCTTGTCAAACGCCAGAGCAACGGGTTCGCGCCGCTCATCCTGCTGGACGAGATCGTGGCCCATCTCGATGAAGAGCGGCGGGCGGGGCTTTTCGGCGAGCTCAAGCGTCTTGAAGCCCAGGCCTGGATGACCGGAACGGACGCCATTCACTTCGAGTCCTGGGGTGAAAACGCGCAAAGCTTCAATGTCGACGACGGTAGCGTTTCACCCTGAATCAAGTTATTGTGGGTGTTCGAATTTTCCACCGCAACATGATGGGGCAAACCATGGCGAAATCGCCTGCGAACAAGGGCGGCGGCACCGGCGATTATGGCGCCGAATCGATCAAGGTGCTCAAGGGCCTTGATGCGGTTCGCAAGCGCCCGGGCATGTATATCGGCGATACCGACGACGGCTCCGGCCTGCATCACATGGTCTATGAGGTCGTGGACAATGCCATCGATGAAGCGCTGGCCGGCTATTGCGACAGGGTCGAGGTTACGCTGAATGCCGAGGGCTCGGTCACGGTGGTGGACAACGGGCGCGGCGTCCCCGTCGAAATACATGAAGAAGAAGGGGTGTCGGCGGCCCAGGTCATCATGACCCAGCTCCATGCGGGGGGAAAATTCGACCAGAATTCCTACAAGGTGTCGGGCGGTCTGCACGGGGTGGGCGTTTCGGTCGTGAATGCGCTTTCGTCCCGGCTGGAGCTGACGATCTGGCGCGATGGAAAAGAACATTTCCTGGCCTTCGCCCATGGCGAGCCTGTGGGCGATCTGAAGATCGTGGGGGATGCGCCCGAGGGGATGACCGGCACGAAAGTGACGTTCCTGCCCTCCACGGAAACCTTCACCATGGTCGAGTTCGACTACGCCACCCTGGAGCACCGGCTGCGCGAGCTGGCGTTTCTCAATTCCGGCGTCAAGATCATCCTCACCGATGACCGGGGCGTGGAAAGCAAGACCGAAGAGATGGTTTATGACGGTGGCCTGGAAGCCTTCGCCCGCTATCTCGACCGCAACAAGCAGGCCCTCATCTCCGCGCCGATCGTCGTCAAGGTCGAGCGCAATGACGTTATCGTCGAGGCGGCGCTGTGGTGGAACGACAGCTATCATGAAAATGTCCTGTGCTTCACCAACAATATCCCCCAGCGCGACGGCGGCACCCATCTGGCGGGCTTTCGCGCCGCACTGACGCGGACCATCAATTCCTATGCCGCCTCATCGGGCATTGCCAAGAAGGAGAAGGTGTCGCTCACCGGCGACGATGCGCGCGAAGGGCTGACCTGCGTGCTGTCGGTGAAGGTGCCCGATCCGAAGTTCTCCTCGCAGACCAAGGACAAGCTTGTGTCCTCGGAAGTCAAACCCATTGTCGAGAGCGCCATGGGGGAGGCGCTGTCCCAGTGGCTTGAGGAAAACCCCAAGGACGCGAAGAATATCGTCCAGAAAATCGTCGAGGCGGCCGCCGCGCGCGAGGCGGCGCGCAAGGCGCGCGAGCTGACCCGGCGCAAGGGCGCGCTGGATATCGCTTCGCTGCCCGGCAAGCTCGCCGACTGCCAGGAGCGCGACCCGGCCAAATCGGAACTCTATCTGGTGGAGGGCGACAGCGCGGGCGGGTCGGCCAAGCAGGCGCGCGACCGGAAATTCCAGGCCGTGCTGCCGCTTCGCGGCAAGATTTTGAATGTGGAGCGCGCGCGCTTCGACAAGATGCTCTCAAGCCAGGAAATCGGCACCCTTATCACGGCGCTCGGCACCGGCATCGGGCGCGATGATTTCGACATCTCGAAGCTGCGTTATCACAAGGTCATCATCATGACCGACGCCGATGTGGACGGCGCCCATATCCGCACCCTGCTGCTGACCTTCTTCTACCGGCAGATGCCCGAGTTGGTCGAGGGCGGCTATCTCTATATCGCCCAGCCGCCGCTCTACAAGGTGAAGCGGGGGTCCTCGGAAACCTATCTGAAGGACGAGCGCGCCTTTCAGGACTATCTCGTCAATGCCGGGCTTGAGGACACTGTATTGGTGACCGGAGAGCGGGCGGAGCGGGCGGGCGACGATTTGCGCGATATCGTTGAATCGGCGCGTAAGGTCGTGAGTATCCTCGACGGGCTTCACAGCCGCTATCCGCGCTTTATCATCGAGCAGGCGGCCATCGCCGGGGCGCTGAATCCGAGCGTTCTGAAAGACTCCGAACAGGCGCAAGGGGCGGCGGACTATATCGCCCGGCGTCTCGATGCCCTGTCGGAGGAGACCGAAGAGGGCTGGCTGGGCGAGGCACTGGATGAAGGCGGCTTGCGGTTTTCCCGCGAGCTGCGCGGCGTCAGGGAAGCGCATCTCATCGACGGGCCGTTCATCGCCTCGTCAAATGCGCTCAAGCTCGACCGGTATGCGGTGCATCTTCAGGAGGTTTACGCCAAACCCGCATCGCTCAGACGCAAGGACGCCGAGACGCCGGTCTTTGGGCCGACCGATTTGCTGAAAGCGGTGCTGGATGCCGGGCGCAAGGGCGCCAGCCTGCAGCGCTACAAGGGGCTGGGCGAGATGAACCCGGACCAGCTCTGGGAAACCACGCTCGATGTCAATTCCCGCACCATGCTGCAGGTGAAGGTCGGCGAGCTCGACGAGGCCAACGAGATTTTCTCCTCCCTCATGGGCGACGTGGTGGAACCGCGCCGCGAGTTCATCCAGACCCACGCGCTGGATGTGGCCAATCTGGATGTTTGAGGGCCGCAAGTAGCCGAGTATGACGCATACTTCTGTCGGATCCTCGCGAAGCGCGGGCGCCTGTCACCCCATATCCACCGGACCCCGGTCGGACTGCAAGCCGCGCTGCCCGCCCTTCGATATTGTCATGGCCTGAGAGGACTTCGGCGAAGGCGCCCGGTTTTTCCAGTTTGATCCGGTCCATATAGGGCAGGCCAATATCGAAGGGCGGGCAGCGCGGCTTGCAGTCCGACCGGGACTGCTACGCCGATGCCTCTTCGCCTGTGCGGCAGCGCTGGCTGCTGCGGCATGCGTTCGTTCCTCTACGTAGTTGGAAGAGGATTCCTAGATACGAGTGACCAGACTTCCCGATCCGTCTGCATCGATCCGCGCGCCTCTATCTCAATGAGGTGGGCTCTCGTGCTTTCCGGATCAGCCCCAATTATTTGAGCCAACATCTCTATCCGTAGCCACCCCTCTTTGCCCGCGCCAACTAGCGCCTTGGTCAGAAGTTTCTTTCGCAGCACGTTGAGACGATTCCGCCGACGTTCCGCAAGCCAATTGCTGAAGAAAGTCGTTCCCAGCGACACGAGACCACCAGCAATTGTTCCCGCGACGACCGCCCATTCACTAGACATCACATCCTCCCGTGATATTGACTACAGTATTGGAGTATAGGGAGGGGTACTATGGGCACCAAAGCATTCCTAGCCTTCCTTGCAGCGGCAATTGTAGTAGCCATGGTCGCATACGCACTGGACCGTGGTATCTATGTAGGTTCGAGCTTGGAACAGCGAATAGCGCAAGACGGCTCTGTTAGATGGGGTTGGTATTGCAGCTACTTGCGCGCAGGCGGAATCAGCAAGAGATTTTACTCACTACTTACATCATATGATTCGCGCGCCAAGGGAGAAGCTGATCCACCCGCATGCACCTTATTTGAGCGGGTGCGGTGAAGACAGCGAGTCGTAGATCCTCACTAAATCGAGAATCGCGTGGCTGCGTGTTTCCTGCC
>BDTT01000027.1 GCA_002897995.1 bacterium BMS3Bbin10
CGCCCCCCGTCGCCATCGCTCCCGCCTGCAATACCAGTTCCGCGGCTTCGGGAATGGACATGAAATAGCGGATGATATCCGGGTGCGTGACTGTAATTGGCCCGCCATTGCGGATTTGTTTGCGGAATCGCCTGACAACCGAGCCGGAGGAATCCAGCACGTTCCCGAACCGCACCATGGTAAAGACGGTGTCGACCTCGTTCTCCGCCGCAATCCCCTGAAGGATCATTTCGGATATCCGTTTGCTCGCCCCCATGACACTGGTGGGCCGGACGGCCTTGTCGGTGGAGATCAGCACCATTCGCTCGACACCCGCATCGATTGCCGCCTGCGACAAAACAAGCGTGCCGAATATATTGTTCTGCAAGCCCATCATCGGGTTCTGTTCGACGATCGGCACATGCTTGTAGGCCGCCGCGTGATAGATGGTTTCAACGCCATGCTTCGCCAGGGTATGGCGCAGCATTTCCCCATCGAGGACCGATCCGAGCACGGCAACGGTCTCCACCCTGGGCCCTTGCCCTCCCGTTTCCTTGGCTTCGCTTTTGAGGGTGTCGAGCAGGCCCGCCATGTCCTGCTCGATTTCATAAAGAGCCACTTCGGAGATGTCGAACAGGATCAGGCGTTTTGGAGAAAGTTTGACGATCTGCCGGGTCAGCTCCGAACCGATGGAGCCGCCGGCCCCGGTAATCATGACATTCTTGCCCCGGATATACTTGCCGAGAAGTCTGGCGTCCGGCGGGACCGGGTCGCGCCCCAGAAGATCCTCCACGTCGATCGGCCGCAGATCGGTGATCTCGACCTTGCCCGATGCAATGTCCTTGATCGCGGGGAGGATTTTGACGGTGACCGGATAGTCTTCGAGGCTGCGTATTATCGCGCGGCGGCGCTGGCGGGAGTCGGATTCAATCGCCAGAAAAATCTCCGTCACGCCATCCCGCCGGATCAGTTTGGCGATTTTTTTGGGTTTGTAGACCTTGAGCTTGTGAATGCTCTGGCCCCAAAGGGTCGGGTTGTCGTCAATGAAGCCGATTGGCTTGTATTCCCTGCTGTCAGCCAGCGCCCGCAACAATTCAAGACCGGGTCCGCCGGCGCCGTAAATGAGTACGCGCTTGCGCGGATCCAGGCGCGCCATGGTGATGTTCGGGACACCTTGCAGCATCCAGCCGGCCAGTTGCCGCGAGAGCCGGATAAGACCGGCGCTGAAAAATCCATAAATGATAACCACCGAACGCGGCACGCCGGGCAGGCCAATCAGATACAGGCTAAGAGACCAGACA
Source organism: bacterium BMS3Bbin10 (assembly GCA_002897995.1). Lineage (GTDB taxonomy): Bacteria > Pseudomonadota > Alphaproteobacteria > Rhizobiales > Methyloligellaceae > UBA2767. Next base: position 1,281 of record BDTT01000027.1, read on the forward strand.
AGGACGGCAAGAAATATGGTGACGTAAATCCGCCCGGCGGCTTCCTGCTGGAAATAGCGCGTAACGAGCTGGTACAGGCCGCGGGAATAGAACGTGATTACGCCGATCACCGGCGCAAGGATAAACAGCAGTAAGGTGGTTCTGTCCGGAGGGACATAAAAGGTGTTCAGGCGCAGCGAATAGGCCGCCCAAAGCGCAATGCTCAACAGCAGGAAATCATTGGAGATCAGCAATGCGCGCTTGGTCCAGCGGGGCAGCGCAATCATCCGTTCGCGATAGGTTTTTGTTTCCCTGGGCACTCGGGGGCTGCCTTGTTCACACTCAGATCAATGTTTGTATTTATCCGCCAAACTGCCGGCATCTGCATGACCCGCAATATATGGAAGCGGACCATAGCGGAAGCCAGATGCCAAGGAAACCATTTCGCCCGATAGGTTTAAGGGCAATTCATCCGCTTTACCCGACCACGATCACATGCAGCCGCCGGGGGCCGTGCGCGCCCATGACGATGGTCTGGTTGATGTCGGCGGTGCGTGAAGGCCCCGAGATAAGATTGACGGTGCGCGGCAGCGTGCGCTGGCCATAAACCTCGCGCAGGACATTCCAGGCATCTTCATAGGAGCCGAGGATATCATCGGCGCGGATGAGAACCATATGTGTGTCGGGGAGGAAGTTCAGGGTTGTGGGATTTTCCCCGCCGGATGTGAGGAACAAGGTTCCGGTTTCCGCGGCGGCGGCGCGTGCGCGGCTCATTGTAACACCGTCGCCTGCTTTCCCACGGCCCCGGTGGCGGGTGAGGGAGGGGGTCTTGTCCCAGGGGATGGCGGCGAGCAGATCATCGCTTCCTGTGCGGAAATCCGTGGGCAGGTTGTTGTCGCGCAGATAGGCCGCAACAATTTCGGGGACATCACCAGGGCCCTTGGCATGGCTCACTTTGGCGCCCTGGCCCTCAAGCATCCCGGTGAAGAGTTCAAGGCGTCCGGCGCGGTCCTTCGAGGCGCGTTCGGGAACAAGATTCGCGCGCGGAGATTTCAGACGCTTGCGAACCGTCTCCTTGCGCGTTTTGTCCGAACCGCCCGCGCCGAGCGCGGCGCGGATACCCTCCAGCACGGATTGGCGTTTGCGCGCGCCGCTCATGAGGCCTTCTCCTGCGCGCGCCAAAGCTGCTGGAACGTCTTGCCCTGCGGCGCGGGAAGATCGCGATGACGCGTCCATCCCCCGGCCATGGGCAGGGAGCGAATCCGGCCCCGCCGTTTTCCGAACCTGGCGAGCAGAGATGCGCCCAAGCCGGTCAGCGCATGATAGAGCCAGGGGCGCCGTGCGGCAAAAGCCCATAATTTCAGCCCCCATCTGTATCGCGCCGGTGTGTTTCCTTTTTCATATTCGCGCATCCGCCAGTGCCGCATCAGCTTGGGCAGGGGAATGCGCATGGGGCAGACGGCCTCGCAGCGCCCGCAGAATGTCGAGGCGTTGGGCAGGTGCCCCGCTTCATCGATGCCGATAAGGGACGGCGTGAGAACCGCTCCCATGGGACCGGGATACACCCAGCCATAAGCGTGCCCGCCAACGGCGCCATAGACGGGGCAGTGATTCATGCAGGCGCCGCAGCGAATACAGCGCAGCATGTCGTGGAACGCGCCGCCCAGCATTTCGGTGCGGCCATTGTCGAGCAGCACCACGTGAAATTCCTCCGGCCCGTCCGGATCGCCGGGACGTTTGGGGCCGGTGGAATATGTGGTGTAGGTGGAACATTCCTGCCCCGTCGCCGAGCGCGCCAATATGCGCAGAATGGTATTTGCGTCTTCCAGCGTCGGCACGGCCTTCTCGATGGAGGCGATCACAATATGGACCCGCGGCAGGCACTGGGTGAGGTCGCCATTGCCCTCATTGGTCACGATCACCGATGACCCGGTTTCCGCGATCAGCAGATTGGCGCCGGTTATCCCGACATCGGCGGCCAGGAACCCATCGCGCAGGACGGCGCGGGCCTCCGCGACCAGCTGGCCCGGCTCATCGAGAATGCGCTCCGGCGGCAGGTTCTTGTGAATGTTGCGGAAATCGGCCTCCACCTGGTCCATTGTGAGGTGGATGGCGGGCGCGATGATATGGCTCGGCGGCTCGCCCCGGATCTGGATCAGATACTCGCCGAGGTCGGTCTCGATCGCCTTGATGCCGGCAGCTTCCAGATGCTCGTTGATGGCGATTTCCTCGCCGACCATTGACTTGCCCTTGGTGACGGATCGGGCGCCGGCATCGCGGCAGATCTTCAAAATGGCCTCGCGCGCATCATCGGCGCTTGCCGCCCAATGGACCTGGCCCCCGGCCTCAATGACTTTGCTTTCGTATTCCTCCAGATAAAGATCGAGATGGGCGAGCGTGTGTTCCTTGATGGCGCGGGCCTCGTCGCGCAACCGGTCGAATTCAGGCAGGGAAGCGCGCGCTTTCGCGCGATTGGCGACAAAACCGTATTTGATGCCGCGAAGCGCGCGCTGCAGCGGTTCATTTTCCAGCGCCCGGGTCGCGTTGGTTTTGAAAGCGCGCGATGCCGGTTTCATGACTGCTTCTCTCCAATGGCCGGGTCACCGCTCATGCCCGCCAGAACTTCCGCCACATGCCGGACCTCAATGTCCCTGCCCTCGCGCGAGAGCTTGCCCGCCATGTTCATAAGGCATCCCAGATCGCCCGCGAGCAGGCAGGGAGCGTTGCTGGCGGCGATGTTGGCGGTTTTTTTCTCCACGATGGCGTTGGAGATTGCGGGGTATTTGACTGAGAAGGTGCCGCCGAATCCGCAGCAGACCTCGGCATCTTCCATCTCCAGAAGTTTCAGCCCCTCTACACTCTCCAGCAATTGCCTCGGTTGCGCCTTGACGCCGAGCTCGCGCAAACCGGCGCAGGCGTCATGATAGGTGACGGCGCCATCGTAGCGCGCCTTGACCCGGGTCACCCCGCGCACGTCAACCAGGAACGAGATAAGTTCATGGACCTTGTCCGCGAAAGCCCTGGCCCGTTCGGCGGTCCCGGGATCATCGCCAAGTAATTCCGGGTAGTGGTGCTTGAGCATGCCGGCGCATGAGCCCGAAGGCGCCACCACATAATCATATGCCTCAAACGCCGAAATGGTTTTGAGCGCCAGCGCGCGCGCATCGGGCCTGTCTCCCGAGTTATAGGCGGGCTGGCCGCAACAGGTCTGCGCCCGCGGGACCGAGACCCTGCAACCGGCCTGTTCCAGAAGCTTTACCGAAGCAAAGCCGATGGACGGGCGAACGAGATCGACCAGACAGGTGACGAACAGGCCGACATTGGGTTTTGTTTCTGGTGTCTTGCTCTTTGCCATGTCAACGGACCCTAACGCGCCCGGAAAGACACCGCCAGCGGACGAATGGCGAACTGGGTCAGCGGGCGCGCGGGAGGGAAAGTCCCTTGTCCCAGTAGGGATCGGGACCATAGAGATTGCTGAGATAGTCGATGAAGACGCGCAGCTTGGCGGGGATAAACTGCCGGCAGGGATAAACCGCGTAAACCGCGACTCGCGGCGACTCGTGATACTCCGGCAATATGATTTTGAGCTTGCCCGATTTCAGCTCGGAGCCCACATCCCAGGTTGAACGCAGCGCGATGCCGAGTCCCGCGATCACGGATTCACGGACCACTTCTGTGGAGTTGGTGCGAATGTTCCCGTTGACCCGGATGGAAACCGGCCCGTCCGGCCCGTCGAGCCGCCAAACCTCCTGCGCGGCGGCAGTGAGGCAATTATGCTTGGCAAGGTCGGATAACGACGTTGGCGTGCGGACACTCGACAGATAGCTTGGCGCCGCGCAGATGACACGATGGCTGGGGGCCAGCTTGCGGGCGACGAGGCTTGAATCCTCAAGCTCGGCAATGCGGATCGCCGCGTCAAATCCCCCGCCGACGATGTCAACGAGATCGTCCGACAAATCGAGGTTCAGGTGCATGTCGGGATATTGTTCGAGAAACTTGGCCATGAAGGGCGCGATATGCATGCGTCCGAATGCGGTCGGAGCGCTGACCTTGAGGGTGCCGCGCGGATTGGTGTTCCGCCGGGTGATATAGGCTTCGGCTTCCTCGATGCCGGCAAGGATATTGACCACCCGGTCATAGAAGCCTTGCCCCCCTTCGGTCAGCGTGAGCTGGCGCGTGGTGCGCTGAAACAGCCTTGCGCCGAGGCGTTCCTCGAGATGACTGATGCGTTTGCTGACAACCGCGGGCGAAAGACCCATTTCGCGGCCCGCGGCGGACATGTTGCCCGCCGTCACCACGCGCGCGAATATTTCCAGATCGCCAGTCGGCATGGGAACCCCTGTTTCAAAATGATTTTTAATCTCAGCGAATAAATCAATCATGTTATTTTACTGTATCGCGGGTATTGCAGCAATGGGTATAATGGTCTGCGGAACTGAGTCCGGCTGGAACACCGGTACTTTGCGTATACGGATTCCAGAAATCTGATATTGATACACCCTTGCCGGAACAACCGGCCCATGAGTGAATTACATGACTGATCCCGCAATCCTTGAGCCCGATGCCGGTGTGCTCGACCGGCGCGACGCGCTAATTCGCGGTTTGCGGGAGCTTGTTCCGGATAGTTCGGTCATTGCCGATGAAGATGGCCGCCGCGCCTTCGAAACGGATGCATTGACCGCCTATAAGCAAATGCCCCTTGCCGCCGTGCTTCCGGCCAGCACGCAGCAGGTCTCCCGGGTCCTCAAATTCTGCAAGGAAAATGGCGTCAAGGTGATCGCCCGCGGCGCCGGTACCTCGTTGTGCGGCGGGGCGCTGCCGTCGCAGGACTCCATCGTCCTCGGCGTTTCGAAAATGAATAAAGTCATTGATATTAACTTCGAAAATCGAACAGCTTGCGTACAGGCGGGCATCACCAATATCGATATTTCGAACGCGGTCTCGCGGAACGGGTTTTTCTACGCGCCCGATCCTTCAAGTCAGCTTGCCTGCACCCTCGCGGGCAATCTGGCCATGAATTCAGGTGGGGCGCACTGTCTGAAATACGGCGTCACGACCAACAATGTGCTGGGTTTGAAAATCGTCCTGATGGATGGCGAGATTATCGATATCGGCGGCGAGGAACTCGACGCGCCCGGATATGACCTGCTTGGCCTGATTATTGGCTCCGAGGGCCAGTTTGGCGTCGTGACCGAAGCGACGGTGCGGATATTGCGCAGCGCCGAAGGCGCCCGGCCCATGCTGATGGGGTTCGCCTCAAGCGAAGCCGCGGGGGATTGCGTTTCCGCGATAATCGGTTCGGGAATCATCCCGGTGGCCATTGAGTTCATGGACAAGCCGGCGATTCACGTTTGCGAGGAATTCGCAAAGGCCGGGTACCCGCTCGACGTCGAAGCTCTTTTGATCATTGAGGTGGAAGGTTCGGAAGACGAGATCGAGGATTTGCTGGACCGGATCCAGGAGATCGCCAAGCCGTTCAAACCGACCGGCATCCGGGTGAGCCAGAGCGCGGAGGAAAGCGCGGCAATCTGGCTGGGACGAAAATCGGCCTTTGGCGCGATCGGACGCATATCGGACTATTATTGTATGGACGGCGTCATACCGCTTAGCAAACTGTCGGAGGTTCTGACCGATATCGGCAGGATCTGCGAGCGCCACAAGCTGCGTGTCGCCAATATCTTCCATGCCGGCGACGGCAATCTGCATCCGCTTATTCTTTATGAAGCGAATGATCCCTCGCAAGTGGAGCGCGCGGAAAAATGCGGCGCGGAAGTGCTGGAGCTGTGCGTCAAGGTGGGCGGCTGCCTGACAGGGGAACATGGCGTTGGCATTGAGAAACGCGATCTGATGCTGACCCAGTTCAACCGGGTGGATCTGGAACATCAGATGCGGATAAAGACCGTGTTCGATCCCGATTGGCTGCTCAATCCGGCCAAGGTCTTTCCGCTTGAAGTGCGCTTAAAGTAAGTGTCGGGAGGCAGATGGTTTTGTGTCGGACTTAATCCAGCCCAATGATGAAGAGGAGTTGGCGGCGGCGGTTGCCGAAGCCAATTGCGCTCAGGCGCCCGTCGAGGTCATTGGCGCGGGTTCGAAACGCGCTATCGGGCGGCCTCTCCAGACAGCCACAAGTCTCACAACGGAGAATCTCAGCGGGATCACGCTATACGAGCCAACCGAGCTTGTTCTGTCGGCGCGCGCGGGAACGCCACTGGTGGAGATTGAGAAGACACTGGCCGAAAACAATCAGCACCTCGCCTTCGAGCCGGCCGATCTGGGGCCGATGCTGGGCCAGGACGCGGGGCTCGGAACGATTGGCGCCGTGTTTGCCGCAAACCTGTCGGGCTCGCGGCGCATCCAGATCGGCGCCGCGCGCGATCATCTGCTCGGCATACGCGCGGTGAGCGGGCGCGGCGAGGTGTTCAAGTCCGGCGGCCGCGTGATGAAGAACGTGACCGGTTACGATTTGTGCCGGGGCATCGCCGGTTCGTGGGGCACGCTTGCGGTCATGAGCGAAGTGACCATGAAAGTGCTTCCCAAGGCGCAGTCCACGCGCACGCTGCTGTTCATCGGATTGACCGACGAAGTCGCCGTTGAAGCCATGTGCGCAGCCATTGGCACGCCCTTCGAAGTCTCCGGCGCGGTGCATCTGCATGGGGCGTATGGCGCCCAGCTCGTGGACTCCGACATATTGCGCCGCCCGCGCCCGGTCACCGTTCTGCGGCTGGAGAATTTCGAATCCTCGCTTGAATATCGCTGCGCGCGTCTCACGAAGAGCCTTGCGGCATTCGGTAAACCGGTTGAACTGGACGATGCCGCGTCGCGGGATTTCTGGAGCGGCATGCGCATGCTCTCTTTCCTGCAAGGATCGAGCGACCCGGTTTGGCGCATTTCCACCGCGCCGATGAACGGCGCCCGGCTGGTGGCCGCCCTGGCGAGACGGCTCGAATGCCGCGCGGCCTATGACTGGTCGGGCGGGCTCATCTGGTTGCAGGCCGCGCCTTCGGCGGATGCGGGCGCGTCAGAAGTGGAGCGTGTCGTGGCGGAGACCGGCGGTTATGCGACTCTGATCCGGGCGGATGCCAGCCTGCGCGGATCGGTCAATGTTTTCCAGCAATTGAGCCCCGGGGTAATGGCCTTGACGCGCAAACTCAAGGACAGCTTCGATCCTGCCGGCATTCTCAATCCCGGCCGTATGTATCCGGGGGTGTAACCGAGAATGCAGACAAATTTCACCGCGGAGCAGCTCAAGGATTCACGCCTCGCCGAGGCCGAGAGAATCCTCGGGCGATGCGTTCATTGCGGTCTGTGCACGGCGACATGCCCGACCTATGTGCTGCTCGGCGATGAGCGCGACAGCCCGCGCGGCCGCATTTATTTGATAAAGGACATGCTCGAGAGCGGCCGCGATGCCAGTGACGAGGTCACTATTCATGTGGACCGGTGCCTGTCGTGCCTGTCCTGCATGACGACCTGCCCAGGCGGCGTCGACTATATGCATCTGGTTGATCTGGCGCGCGTGCATATTGAGGAAACCCATAAGCGGGGCATCAAGCAGCGGCTGATTCGCGATCTTCTCGCCGCCATTGTGCCCGATCCGAAGCGCTTTTCGCTTGCGCTTAAGGCGGCGATCCTGGGGCGGCCGTTCAGGAAACTGTTCGCTTTTGCCGGACTGAGGGAAATCAGCGCCATGCTGGAGCTTGCGGGCAAGCGCGGGCGGGCCGGTGGACTGGTCAGGCCCGGTGTGATCCCGGCGCAGGGAAAGAAGAAGAAACGCGTGGCCCTGCTGACGGGCTGTGCCCAGCAGCCTCTGCGCCCGGCGATCAACGAGGCGACGATCCGGCTGCTCACGCGCCACGGTGTGGAAGTGGTAATCGCCGCGGAGCAGGGCTGTTGCGGAGCGCTCGTACATCACATGGGCCGCGAAGCCCAGGCCATCGAAGCAGCCAAGCGCAACGTGGACGCCTGGTCTTCGGCCATGCGCCAAGGGCCCCTCGACGCAATTGTCATCAATGCGTCGGGTTGCGGAACCACGGTCAAGGACTATGGGCATCTGCTCAAGCGTGACGAGGGCTATCGCGAGCGCGCGGAAAACATCGCCGGGCTCACAAAGGACATCACCGAGTTTCTGTCGGAAATAGAACTGGACGCGCCGGAGCAATGGTCGGACCTCAAGGTGGCCTATCATTCCGCCTGTTCGATGCAGCACGGGCAGCGCGTGAACGTGCAGCCCAGGGCTCTCCTTAAACAGGCGGGCTTCACGGTGGTCGAGGTTCCCGAAGGCCATATCTGTTGCGGCTCGGCCGGCACCTACAACATCCTGCAACCCCGACTTGCGGAGGAGTTGCGCGATCGCAAGATCTCGAACATCAAGAGCGTTGCACCGGATTTTGTCGCCGCCGGAAACATAGGCTGTATCACCCAGCTCCAGGGCGAGAGCCAGATACCGGTTGTACACACGGTGGAACTTCTGGACTGGGCGCTGGGCGGCCCCTGTCCGGAGGAATTGCGGGTGTTCGAGGGGCGAATGACTTCGGTCAGAAGTTTGTTGAATGAACCTGCCGTCGCTGAGACGGTTTAAAAGGTTGGGCTGGGAGAAAATATCGATGAGCAGTGCAGAGCTAGCAGGCCTCCAGATGCCGGCAGGCATGGAGGTCAAGGGTCCGGTCAGGCCCGGTTATGAGCGTATCCTGTCGAAAGACGCGCTTGAATTCGTGGCGCAGATCGCCAGGCGGTTCGATCAGACCCGCCGGGAGCTGCTCGGGCTGAGGGAAACCAGGCAGCGCAACTGGGACGCGGGCGCGTTGCCCGACTTTCTTTCCGGGACCAAAGATATTCGCGAGGGAGACTGGAAGGTTGCGGACATTCCTTCCGATTTGCAGAAGCGCTGGGTTGAGCTGACCGGCCCGACAGAGCGCAAGATGGTCATCAATGCGCTCAATTCAGGCGCCGATGTCTTCATGACCGATTTTGAAGATGCGCTTTCGCCGACCTGGGAGAATATCGTCGAGGGGCAGATCGCCCTGAAGGATTACTGGCGCGGCGAACTCACCCTGACCGATCCCAAATCAGGCAAATATTACGAGGTTGGACCGGAGCCGGCGATACTGCTGGTGCGGCCGCGCGGGTGGCATTTGCCCGAGGGGCATATTCTGCTCGACGGCAAGCCGGTGGCCGGCGCATTTGTCGATTTCGGGCTTTATTTCTTCCACAACGCCAAGGCCATCCTGGGAAAAGAAACCGGTCCCTATTTCTATCTGCCAAAGCTTGAAAGCCATCAGGAAGCGAAGCTGTGGAACGACGTTTTTCTCTTTGCCCAGGAAGCGCTCGGAATTCCCGCCGGTACCATCAAGGTGACCGTACTGATCGAGACGCTCCCGGCCGCTTTTGAGATGGATGAAATTCTCCATGTGCTGCGCGATCATATAGTCGGCCTCAACGTTGGGCGGTGGGACTACATCTTTTCTTTTATCAAGGTGCTGCGCAACAAGCCCGAATACACGCTTCCCGATCGCCAGCAGGTGGTCATGGGCAAGGCTTTTCTGGGCGCTTATGCGCGCCTTCTGGTGCAGACCTGCCACAAGCGAGGCGCGTTTGCGATGGGCGGCATGGCGGCGCAGATTCCAAACCGCCGCGAGCCGGAAACCAACGAAAAGGCGATGGCCGCGGTCAGACAGGACAAGGAACGCGAGGTCAATGAAGGATGCGATGGCAGTTGGGTGGCGCATCCCGATCTGGTGCCTGTCGCCCGCGAGGTGTTCGAGCGTCTGATGAAGGGCGACAACCAGATTTCGTTTATACCTTCAGGCGATCCCGTCACCCGGGATGACCTGCTTGAAATCCATGAGGGAACCCGCACCGAAGAAGGGCTGCGCACCAATATCCGCGTCGGCGTGCAATATATTGAGGCGTGGCTGCGCGGGAACGGCGCCGTGCCGCTTTACAATCTCATGGAGGACGCGGCGACGGCCGAGATTTCCCGCACGCAAATCTGGCAGTGGCAGAAGCATGGCGCGACACTGGAAGGCGGGCGCAAGGTTACCGCCGCCCTGGTGGATGAGCTTCTGGAAGACGAGATGGCGAAGCTGCGCGAGGCCCTGGGGCCGGATATCTACGATTCAGGGCGCTTCCCCGAGGCGATCGGGATCTTCAGATCACTTTCAGAGTCTGACGAACTGGCGCCCTTCCTGACATTGCCGGCATACGAGCTTCTCGACAGACCCTAGAGCCAGACCCAAATCCCTCGGTTCATGCTTTGCGCATATAGGGCGCCTCCGCGCCGGAATGAACACATTCTTAGGGATTCTTGCGCAATCATGGGTTGTAAGAGTCTAGGGGGGCGGGATATGGGTGCTGCAACTAAACGCGTGTTTCGTATTGAGCGGGGCGTCGGCAAGGGAGCGACCGAGCTTTCTGTCGTCCCGGACAGCAGCGCACAGGCGCGCCACGACGAGGTCATGCGCGCTCTTGCCGGCATCACCAATCAGATGTCGCCTCACGAACCCCTGTCTCAGCAGGTTGTCGATACCTGCCGGTACGAGTTGCAAGAAGCGCAAAAAATCAAAGCCGAGTTGAAAGATATTCACGATGCGATTGCCCAGACCAAACGGGAAATCGCAACTCTGCACGATGCCGGCCGCGATGATTTGAATGTGTCGCGGATGACCGATGAACTCGGGGCGATCGTGGAGGGGACCGAAACGGCGACGGAAAGCATCCTTCAGGCCGCCGAGGAAATCGATACCAACGCCGACGACCTTGTAGCTGCCTTGAAGAACACTCCCCATCAGGGCGCGGCGTCCGATATTCAGGAGCAGGTTGTCAAGATTTTCGAGGCCTGCAATTTTCAGGATCTTACCGGACAGCGGATCACCAAGGTCGTGAACGCGTTCCGCTTCATCGAGGAGCGGGTCGATCGCATGATGGAAATCTGGGGCGGTATCGAGAGCTTTGCGGGGGTCGAAAAGGTCGAGCTGCCTGAGCGCGCGAACCATCAAGAGCTGCTCAACGGGCCGGCGCTTGACGACGATGAGGATGTCGCGTCCCAGTGCGACATCGACGCCCTTTTCGACTAGGGTTCTGCGCCAGGTTCAGGCTTTGGCTGTCTTGGTCTTGCGGGCCGGCGCCGGCGGCTTGGGTTGCTTCACCCATTCACGCAGTTTCTGAAACACCACATACAGCACCGGAATAAAGACGATTCCGAAAACGGTCGCCGCCAGCATTCCGCCAAACACTGTCATTCCCACTGAAACGCGGCTTGCCGCTCCAGCCCCGGTTGCCAGCACCAGCGGCGCGACGCCCAGAACAAATGACAGTGCGGTCATCAGGACGGCTCTGAAGCGCAGCTTCGCCGCCGTCTCCGCCGCGTCGAGGATGCTATGGCCTTCTTCGCGCAACTGTTTGGCGAATTCGACGATAAGGATCGCATTCTTCGCCGCCAGTCCGACGAGCAGCACCAGCCCCACCTGCGCGTAAACGTTCAGAGCCAGACCGGTCGCGAGGAGGAGCCCCAATGCACCGAACATCGCAAAGGCAACGGAGAGCATCACCGGCACGGGGATTGTCCAGCTCTCATACTGGGCGACGAGAAAGAGATAGGCGAAGACGATGGACAGGATGAAGACGAAGGACCCCGCTTCCGCCGCCTTGATTTCCTCCAGCGCCATGCCGGTCCATTCATAAGTGTAGCCCTCCGGCAGGGTGTTGTCGCCAAGCTGTTTCATCGCCTCGATTGCCTGGCCCGATGTGAAGCCGGGGGCGGGAGAGCCATTGACCACCGCGGAACGGAAAAGGTTATACCGCTCGATGCTTTCAGGCCCCAATATCGGCTTGACCGTGACAAAGGTCTGCAGCGGGATCATCTCGCCATCGCGGTTGCGGACATAGGTCTTGCCAATATCCTCCGGTGACGCGCGGCGGTCTCCCTCGGCCTGGACAAAGACCCTGTAGACGCGCCCGAACTTGTTGAAGTCATTGACGTAATAGGAACCGAAATTGGCGCTCAGAACCTGGAAGATTTCGCTGATATCGACGCCCTTGGTCTTGGCGAGCTGCCGGTTCACATCCACAAAGAGCTGCGGCGCGTTGGCCCGGAATGTACTGAAAGCATTGGATATCTGAGGCGCGCTGTTCGCCGACACGATGAGCCCGCCAAGGGCCGAAGCGAGTTCCGGCGGCGGGCGTCCTTGAGTGTCCTGCAAAACAAACTCGAAACCCCCGGTGGTGCCCAGGCCCGGGATCGGGGGCAGGTTAAAGGGAAAGATCGTGGCGCCGGGCAGGGCAAAGAGCCTGGGCGTGACGGAATTCAATACGCCCCTGATCGTCAGATGCGGCGCTTTGCGCTCATCCCACGGGTCCAGCACGACGATCAGCAGCGCTCCGTTGGAAATAACCGAGCCGGAGAGTATCGAGAAACCGCCGATCGACAACACGTTCGCCACGCCGGGCGTGTCCTGCAAAATGGTTTCCGCCTTGGCGAGGACAGCGGCCGTGCGCGGCAGGGCCGCGCCATCGGGCAGGCGGATATCGACAAAGAAAGCGCCCCGGTCCTCCGGCGGCACAAACCCTGAAGGAAGGAGCTTGCCGAACCATCCGGTCGCCGCCAGCAGGGCGACAAAGCCGATCATGCTGATGAACAGCAGGCGGATGAGCTTGCGGACAAGCCAGGTGTATCCATCGCGGGTGACGCCAATCGTTTTCTCGAACCAGGCCAGCGGCCCGCGCTGCACCTGTCTGGGGGGTTTGAGAATGCTGGCGCAGAGCGCCGGGCTCAGGGTGAGCGCATTGACCGATGAGATTGCGACCGCAACCGCGATCGTTGCCGCGAACTGCTCGAACAGACGCCCGGTCAGCCCGGGCGTGAAGGCGACGGGTATGAACACGGCGAGCAGCACCAGTGTCGTGGCGATGACCGGAGTGGTGACTTCTTCCATCGCCTTGCGGGTCGCCTCGCGCGGCTCGAGACCGCCCGCCATGTGCCGCTGTACATTTTCCACGACGACGATGGCATCATCGACGACCACGCCAATCGCCAGAATGAGCCCGAACAGGGAGACCGTGTTGATCGTAAAGCCCATCATCAGGAGCACGGCGAAAGTGCCGATCAGGGATACCGGGATTGCAATCGCCGGGATCAGTGTCGAGCGCCAGTCCTGCAGGAATACGAAAACAACCAGGATCACCAGCCCCAGGGCCTGGAACAGGGTTATCATCACCTCCTTGATGGAGGTCTTTACGTAAAGCGTCGTGTCATAGGTGGCCGCATAGGCGAGGTCCTCGGGAAATCGCTTCGACAGGCGCTGCATTTCTGCACGAAGCCCGTCGGCAAGGCTGAGCGCGTTGGCGCCGGGCAACTGGTAAACGGCGACCAATGCGGCCGGTTTGCCGTTCAACTGGCCGAACCAGCCATAAGTTTCCGCGCCGAGTTCGATGCGGGCGATATCGCCGACCTTCACGATCGAGCCGTCGGGCCGCGCCCGGATGACGATATCATTGAATTCGCGAACGTCGGTCAGTCTGCCCTTGGCCTGGATCGTGTACTGGAATTGCTGTGTCGCGGGAGAGGGCGCCTGGCCGATACTGCCCGCCGACACCTGCACATTCTGGTCGCGGATCGCCGCGATCACATCGCTTGCGGTGAGCCCGAGGCTGGTCAGGCGTTCCGGCTTCAGCCAGATGCGCATGGAATAGTCGCGCGCGCCCAGGATATCCACGCTGGCGACGCCGGGCACGCGCGAAAGCGAGTCGCGAATATTGATGCTGGTATAGTTGGAAAGGAAGATGTCGTCATAGGTGCCGTTGGGGGAGTAGACCGAAAACACCATCAGCATGCTGGTCGACTGTTTTTTGACGACAAGGCCCCGGCGCGAGACCTCTTCGGGCAATTTCGGCGTGGCCAGCGAAACCCGGTTCTGGACATTGACCTGGGCGATGTCGCTGTCGGTGCCGACCTCGAAGGTCACCGTCAGTTTGTAGCTGCCGTCATTGGCGCTTTTGGACGACATGTAAATCATGCTCTCCACGCCATTGACCTGCGCCTCGATAACCGCCGCCACGGTTTCTTCCACAACCTGCGCGCTGGCGCCGGGATAGTTGGCCACCACCTGCACCTGCGGCGGCGTAAGCTCGGGATATTCCGCTACGGGCAGGGCGAGGATCGCCATGACGCCGGCGAGGACCGTGACGATCGCAATGACAAACGCGAATTTGGGACGGTCTATGAAAAACGCGCTCAGCATCTATTTGGCCGATGCGCTTTTTTGCAGAGGCACCGGTTTCACCGCGGCGCCGGGACGCACTTTCTGGATGCCTTCGACGATAATGGACTCGCCGATGCTCAGTCCTTCGGTGACGGCGATTTCGGCGCCAATGCGCTCACCGGTCTTGACGGGCCGCAATTCAACCTTGTTGTCCTTGTTCACCACCAGCACGAACGGCCCGGTCTGGTTCGCCTGAACGGCGGCCTGGGGCACGACCATCTCATTTTTCGGATTGGCGCTGACCAGGGTCACATTCATGAACTGGCCGGGCAGGATCAGCGAATCCGGATTTGGGAATTCGACGCGGACCTTGATCGTTCCGGTCGAGGGATCGACGCGGTTGTCGATAAAGTCCAGCTTGCCGTCATGGGGGTATTCCTGGTCGTTGGCGAGCCGGATTCTGGGCGTGAATCCAGTTGCTTCGCCTTTCATCTTCGCCTGGGTGTAGTCGAGGTAGGCGCGTTCCGAGACGGTGAAGTTCACCCGGATGGGATCGAGCGCCACCACCGTTGCCAGGACCCCGCTGTCAGGGCCGATGAGATTGCCGGCATCCACCGCGCTGGCGCCGATCCGGCCATCGATTGGAGATTTTATCGTCGTGTATCCGACATCGAGTTCCGCCCTCTTGAGTTCGGCCTCCGCTGCGGCCAGATCGGCGCGCGCCTGTCCTTCCTTGGCTCTGGCGGCGTCAAGCTGCGCCTGGCTGAAGGTGCCGGTCTGCGCCAGTTTCCTGTAACGGGCGAGCTGGTTTTCCGCTTCCTGGATCGTGGCGTTGGCCCGCTCGACTTTCGCCGCCGCCACATCGCGCGCCGCATTATGCTCGGAAGGGTCGATCACGAAGAGTATGTCCCCCTTCTTGACGGCGGCGCCCTCCTTGAAGGCCTGTTTGAGAAGAAAGCCCGTCACCCGCGCGCGCAAATCCACCGACTGGAACGCCTCGGCCTGGCCGATGAAATCAACGGATGCAGCGACCGGTTTGGAAATAACCGGCGTGACGGTCACGGCGGGAGCGGGCCTGCCGGCGCGCGCTCCCTGCTGCGCGCTGTCGCGGTCCTCGCAGGCGGCGAGGGTCCCGAGGGACAACGCCAGGAGAAGAATTGCGGGACGCTTCAGGTTCATGCCGGGCTCCATCCTTGCGCTCATCGCTCCGGCGCGCGTTCACATTCGGGAATGCATCCAGGTCACAACACTATCTTTTGTTCCCGCTGTCGATTGTTAATGCTGTTCGCGGCGCGGGTCCAACGCTGGCTTGCTGGTTACAGAGCGATAGGTTAGAACCCGAGCCCATTGCGGCAGGGTGCACAAAGCTGAGTTTCATCGCCATGGCGAAGACCAAAAAGACGCCGCGTCCCAGGGCGCGGCTGCCCAAAGGCCTTAAGGATACGCCCGCGCAGGAAATCCGTGCGCGCG
>BDTT01000028.1 GCA_002897995.1 bacterium BMS3Bbin10
CCGCGCCGGGCAGGCTCGAGCGCTCAAGCCATGTTGAGTAGATGCTGACCGTGAGGGTCTGGATGCCGAGAAACTCGACCGCGCCGATGTCGTTCAGGGTTTCCATTAGCGCCAGTGTGACCCCGGCGACCAGCGCCGGGCGCGCCAGCGGCAGCGCCACCGACCAGAAGCTGCCCCAGGCGGTGCGCCCGAGGGTGCGGCTGACCTCCAATGCGCATACCGACTGCTGCAGGAAACTCGCCCGCGCCGTCAGATAGACATACGGGTACAGCACGAAGGACATGACGATAACGCCGCCGCCGGTGGAGCGGATATCGGGGAACCAGTAATCGGCGGCGCTCTGCCAGCCGAACACCCCGCGCAAGGCGCTCTGGACGGTGCCGGAATAATCGAACAGCTCCAGATAGCTGAAGGCGATGATGTAGGTCGGCATCGCCAACGGCACCAGCAACGCCCACTCGAACAGGCCGCGGCCGGGAAAGCGGAACATGGTGACGAGCCAGGCCGTGCCGGCGCCGGTGACCAGCGTCATGACGCCGACGCCCAGCATCAGCTCAAGCGTTGTGAGCGCGGAGGAGGGCAGGACCGTCGAGAGGAGGTGAGGCCAGGTATTGCCGCTCGACTGCATGCCGATCAGCGCGACCGCAACCAGTGGCGCCGCGGCGAGGCACGCAATAACGAGAGCCGCGAGCGACCAGCCGAGATTGCCGGAGCTGTGAATGCGCGCGGCCGCCAGCCTCACGCTGCTGCGCATGCCAATTGCTGAAAGCGTGTGCTGCATGGCCGCGCGAAAGCCGGGGTCCTAGGACCCCGGCCCATCGTTGAAGCGGACCTTGTCGACCAGTTCGCTCGCCTTTTTGCGCAGCCCGGCGATCTTTTCCAGCGAAACCGGATCAGGCTTGAATGAGCCCCACGACTTTACAAGTTTCGACCATGCGACACCTTCCTTGACCGGATATTCGTGGTTCACCTCGGCGTAGATCCTCTGTGCCTCGTCCGACGACAGAAATTCCATCAGCTTGACGCCATTGGCCCTGTTTGGCGCATATTTCGCCAGCACGACTCCCGAGATATCGATGTGCACGCCGCGCCCTTGCGTGTTGGGGAACAGTATCTTGACCGATTTCGCCCATTCCTTTTGCTCGGGCTTCTTTTCGTTGGTCTGCATCTTGGCCATGTAATAGGTGTGGCCGATGGCGATATCGCAGATGCCGGCATAAACCCCCTTCACCTGCGCGCGGTCGTTGCCGGCGGGCTTTTGGGCGAGATTGGCCTTGAGGCCCTCCAGCCACTTTTCGGTTTTCTCTTCACCGTGATGGGCGATCATCGATGCGAACAGAGCGATATTGTAGGCGTGCTGCCCGGAGCGGATGCATATCTTTCCTTTCCACTTCGGGTCGGCGAGTTCTTCATATGTGATGGCGTTCTGCGCAACCCGCGTCTTCGACGCATAAACCACCCGGGCCCGCCGGGTCAGGGCGAACCAGCGGCCCTCCGGATCGCGGTAGGCCGCCGGAATGTTTGCTTTTAGCGTGGCGGAGTTGACCGGTTGGGCAACGCCCTTGCTCACGCCACCGGCCAGACGCCCGATATCGACGGTCAGAAGCACATCGGCGGGGCTGTTCTTGCCTTCAGATGCAATGCGCTCAACCAGACCCTTCTTGGCAAAGATCATATTGGCCTTGATGCCGGTCTTTTCAGTAAAGCGCTCCAGAAGCGGCTTGATCAGAAAGGGCTGGCGATAGGAATAGATGTTCACTTCGCCGGCCGCCTGGGCAGCGGTTGCGGTCGCGATTGTTGAAATTACGGCGATGGCGGCGCACTGGCCGGCGCGCCGGAACAGGCGGGAATTCATGCGCTTTCCTCCAATATTCGAGGTTCAAAGCCTCGGCATCGGTTAACACTCGGCTTTGAGGGGCTCCCCCTCGAAGCGTGCTCATGGTTGGAATGCGTGCAGATCATTGTCAACTGTATATATCAGGGAAATTTGACTATTAGAACGTTTCTAACTATGCAGGGTCAGACTTAGAATTATTCTAAGCAAGAAATAGTAAGTAAAAAATTATCAATAGCTATTATATATACGATTATTGCTTGTAAATATTTCTTATTGCAAATAGTTCTCAGTTGAAATTTTGAAAGTTTTGATGAGGCCGCTGCCGTGCTCCGGCGGCGTTGCGAGGCGATTTGACACAGGCCGGATTCGGTCCTGGCCGCATCATTGCCGTCACTTGTGTCCTGTCCCTGAGCGCATAGAGTGCAGGGTGATGACGGCCTGGACCAAATCCAAGAATGCAAGAACGGCGGCGATTGCCGTTGTTCTCGTCTTATGCGTTGCGGCGGCGGGCTATGCGCTGCGCCACGCGGGCCGGGTCCTCTCGGTCGCATCCGCCTTCTACGCCAAGACGCTGTGTTCGGGAGTGCTGCTGGCGCAACGCAATGAGAACGAAGTGGTCAAGCAGGATGTGCTTGCCGACATGTCGTTCGGCCTGCGGCACCTGCACAGAGAGATTTACCGCGAGCGCGGGCTTGTCGCCATCACTACGCTGGGAATGGGGGAGCGTCTGGCGCTGTTTCGCCCGGGGCTCGGATGCACCCTGGTGACGGACACAAGCGTTGATGCGCTGCTCAAGCAGGCCAGGGATTTCACTCCGCCCCCGCGCGCGCCGCGCTCCGGCGCGGAGT
>BDTT01000029.1 GCA_002897995.1 bacterium BMS3Bbin10
CGCCATCACTACGCTGGGAATGGGGGAGCGTCTGGCGCTGTTTCGCCCGGGGCTCGGATGCACCCTGGTGACGGACACAAGCGTCGATGCGCTGCTCAAGCAGGCCAGGGATTTCACTCCGCCCCCGCGCGCGCCGCGCTCCGGCGCGGAGTGGCCCGAGGGCGCGCGCGTGAACCCGCTTCGCGCCGATGCCGGTGTCGACGGCGAAATACTGAAAGCGGCGGTGGACGAAGCCTTCGCCGAGCCCAACCCGCGCGCCTTGCGGCGCACCCGCGCCGTCGTCGTCGCTTACAGGGGCCGGATTATCGCCGAGCGTTATAGCCAGGGCATGGGGCCGCAAACCCTGCAACTGGGATGGTCCATGGGCAAGACCATTCTCAATGCGCTCACCGGAACGCTCGTTTCGGAGCGGCGTCTGAGCCTCGATCAGGACCGGCTGTTTGCGCAGTGGCGCGGGGAGGGCGACCCGCGCGGGCGGATCAGCGTCGATGATCTGCTGCGCATGGTGAGCGGGCTGGATTTCGACGCGCCCCATGAGCGCATGCTGTCCGATGTTCGCAAGATGCTGTTCATGAAGGGCGACAGCGTGGCCTATGCGGCGTCCGAAAAACTGGCCGCGCCGGTGGGGGCGTCCTGGTTCTATTCCAGCGGCTCGGCCTCGCTTCTCGCCGGGGTCATGCGCAGCGCCATCGGCGGGACCCAGGCCCGCTATTTCGCCTATCCGCGGCGCGCCCTGTTCGGTCGCATCGGCATGACCAGCGCGGTGATCGAGCCCGACGCCGCCGGCAACTTCCTCGCCCCCGCCTTCGTCTATGCGAGCGCGCGGGACTGGGCCCGTTTCGGGCTGCTCTATCTGAATGACGGCATGTGGGGAGACAAGCGGATTTTGCCCGAAGGGTGGGTGAAAAACTCCCTGCGCCCCACGCCCCACAGCGATGGGCAATATGGCGCGGGTCTCTGGTTACGGATACCCGATTTTCTGCGCCCGGACGCCGTGGCCGATTACAGATTGCCGCAAGACGCCTTTTACATGCTCGGCCATGAGGGGCAGATGGTCGCCGTCATCCCCTCGCGGCAGCTCGTCGTGGTGCGCCTCGGCCTGTCGCGCCGGCGCGGCGCCTGGGACCATGGCGCGTTTCTCGGCAACCTGCTCAAGGCATTTCCGGGGGAAGGGGGGTAGCAATTTTCAGGCGGCGTACAGACCCTAATCCGTCGCGCGGGCGACCCGCGATTTCGGGAAGGTCACGTCGATCCGGGTGCCGGATTCCGAAAGACTGCGCAGTTTGAACTTCGCCCGGTTGGCTTCCACCAGCGCCTTTGTCAGCGGCAGGCCGAGACCGGTTCCGGTCTGTTTGCGCGGCGCGGTATCGAGCTGCTGAAACGGCTTCAGGGCGAGCGTGATCTCGCCCTTCGACATACCGACGCCGGTATCGCGCACGCGAATTCTGACCCCCCCTGACGCGGTGGCCTGGGTGGAGACGATCACCTGGCCGCCGGGCTTGGTGAATTTGATCGCGTTCGACACCAGATTGAGGATGATCTGCTTGATGGAGCGGCGGTCGGCCAGCACCGGCGCCAGATCGTCGGCGAAGGATGTGCGCAGCAGCACGCGCTGGCGCTGGGCCTGCGGCTGCATGGAATGCACGCATTCGAGTGCGACCTCGTCGAGGTCGACGGCGGTGAAATTCAGCTCGAATTCGCCGGCCTTGATCTTGGAAATATCGAGCAGGTCATTGATGAGGCTCAGCGCATAAAGGCCGCTCTCGTGGATATCGCGGATATAGCCGCGGTAGCGCTCGTTGCCGATCGGCCCGAGCTGCTCCTCTTTCATGATTTCCGCAAAGCCGATAATCGAGTTGAGCGGCGTTCTCACTTCGTGGCTGACCTTGGCCAGAAAATCGGTCCGCTCGATCCCGGACCCGGAATTCGATGCGGGCTGTTTCCCGCCGCGCGCCTTGCGCTTTTTTTCCCCGGCGGCGGGGGCACTGCCGCGGTTTGTCTTCGCCTTGGGCGATTTCGGCTTGTCCTCGTCCTTGCCGGGCCGGGCCGGAGCCGGAATGTGGGGATTGAGCACCAGAAGAATGGGGTTGTCATCATTTTTGGACGCAATCGCGTGGACCGCGACGGGAATGAGAAATTCCCGCCCGCTGTTCGAGCGCGCCTGCAATTCAACCGGTTTTTGCGATCTGTCCGGGGTTTTCAGGAGATTTCCGGAAAGCGCGCCTGCTTCTTTCGGGAAGATGGCGCGTATTCCGCCGGCCTTTTGAAGCGCCTGCGGCGAGGCGTAGCCGAAGGCCAGGGCAAAAGCCGAATTGGCATTGACCAGCTCGGCGCCCTCGCAAACGGCCAGGCCGGCGGGAAGCGCTTCCAGGAGCCGCCTCGCGCCGGGTTCGCGCAGGCCGGCCAGGGGGTGTGCGCCTTCGCCGGGGCCGGCGTCCGGAATTTGGCGATCCTCATTGCCGGATTCATTGGCGGGCCCGCTCTCGTCAGCGACCAGGATCAGGCGCGCTATTTTATCGAGGGCTTCGCGGTGATCCGCGCCCGCCGGTCCGCCGTTTGGCTTCTTTTGCCGTCCCATACTCTTAAAGGCCACTGCTGGAGGGTTGAACCGGGGCCGTTTGGCCCCGCGCATGCGCAAAGACGCGCAGACTTCCCGCCTGCGCGCATTCAACCTGGATTGCCGTTTTGAACCGATGCCCGTCGGATCAAAAACCAAGGGTTCGCAACCCTCGCTACTGTCCTGAATACTGCGAAATACGGCCGTCGTCCACATGCGCGTTTTCCACATCCGCGGGAAAGGAAAATGGTGCACCGCACCATTTCTATATTGCGCTGCAATATTTTTTATGATATGAGAATGGGGGCGGACCCGGCTTCAGCGCTGTCCGTTTTGCCGCAATAGCGCGCCAGTTCACCGCTGGCCCATTGCCATACAGGGAGAGAAGGAAATGGCCGAGAAAACACCCTTTGAAATACCCGAATCGATGAGAGGTCTGGCGGAAAAAGGCGTCGAGCAGGCGAAAGAAGCCTATGACCAGCTGATGGAAGCCAACAAAAAGGCGCAAGACATGCTGGCCCAGTCATCCGAAGCGGTGAGCGGGAGCGCCAAGGACATCCAGTCCAAGGCCGTCCAGATCGCCGAGTCAAACCTGAAATCCGGCTTTGATCTGGCTGAAAAACTGGTGAAAGCCAAGGATATGCAGGAAGCGTTCGAGATCCAGAGCTCCTATGCGCGCCAGCAAATGAGCGCCTATTCCGAACAGGCCCAGGAGCTGTCCGAGCTGCTCTCGAAAGCGGCCGCGAAGGCCAAGCCCGAGTAACCCGGAAAGGCCCGGATTCACCGGTTCCAGAGCCTGGCCGCATGCTGTGAATGCTGCACTGCAAAAAATATGTTGCAATGCAGCAAAAGCATGATTATATAAACCATGCCGCAATCGGCGGCGATGAAATTATGAACTCCCCGGGGACAAAGCTCCCGGGGACAGGATGTGGAGAGAAAAGATGTCTGAGATCAATGTGAACGGCGGACAAGAGGTCCATGAAGCCGTTGAGGCCGCAAGCGATCACATCAAGAAGGTCGAGGCCGGCGTATCGGAGCTGTTCGACGGATTTAACGCCGCGGTTCCCGAGGCTGTACGTGCGATTGCCGAGCAAAACGTGACGCAGACCCGCGAAACCTATGAGAATGCCAAGGGCACGATGGAAGATGCCGTCGAGGCTCTTGAGCAGTCGCTCGACCGGGCCGGGCAGGGCGCCGCCGCGCTTAACCGCAAGGTCATCGGCCTGACCCAGACCAACCTGAACACCGGGTTCGATCTGGCGAGGGAAATGGCGGGCGCGAAGAATGTTGCGGAGCTCATGGAACTGCAGGCGTCATTTGTACGCAATCAGTTCAGCGCACTCACCACGCAGGCGGAAGAGGTGCGTAACCTCGCAACCAAGATCGCGACCGACGCGGCCAATCCCATCAAGGATCATGTGTCGCAGTCCATTGAAAAGGTCATGGCCCGCTAGCATATGGTATTATATGGCCTGCCCGCTCGATCGAGCGGGCAGGCCGCGTAGTGCAGTTGCGTAGCGTAATGTCAGCCTCCTGGCCTGGCGTCCAGCCGGCTGGAGGCGCGTACCCCTCAAGTGACATGAGTATGAAGGCCCGGGCCAGTCTCTGACCCGGGCCTTCTTTTTATTCAGATACCGGGCCGGCGCGCTGTTGCAAGATCGGCGGTGACCGCCTAATTTGCATCGCCAGTAAGAGCCCCCGTGCCGCTGTAGCTCAGTTGGTTAGAGCGCTTGATTGTGGATCAAGAGGTCGTATGTTCGATTCATACCAGCGGTACCATTTTCCAATAATTTAGAGGCGGGCAAACAGCTCGCACCGGTTTGCCGGCCGGTGGATTGATCTGCGCGGACGGTGAGATGCATGCGTCGCAGTTACAAAAACCGCGCAAGCTCCCCTTTCAGGATCAGGGCAAATTCCGCGGTAACCCGTGAGCGAGGCTGTGAAGCGGGATAGAGAATACCGATATCGTGCATGATCGATGGCTCAAAGGGTCTTGTGACAATGCCGCGGCCGGCGAAATCCTGAGCCGTGAACGGGTCCACGACAGTGATCCCCACACCCTGTGCCGCCAGGGCGCAGGCGGGAGCGAAAAGCTGGCATTCCACTTGGGGTTGCCAGGGCACTCCCGCCGTTTCGAATGCGCTCTTCAGGCGGCGATACGTCATGTGATCCGCGTTGAGGGAAATAAAGGGATCACCCTGGAGGTCCCGCGGTGTGATGATGCGCTTGCGCCGCAGGGGATTATTTTCCGGAAGAACGCAAACGCAGCGCATTGTCAGCGGTTCCACATTGATCGCCGACGTATCCACGGGAAGCTCGGCAAGGCCGATATGGAAGAGTTGCGATTCGATCCAATCCTTCACCTGCGAACTGCTGCGGGTTTGAAGTGACACGAGGACGTCGGGATAAGCCTTGTGAAACAATGCGACTATCCGGGGCAGAAACCCGAAAGAAGGGCCGGGCATGCTCGCAATGCGCAACTGACCGGTTCGCAAGCCGCGAATGTCTCCGACCGACTGGATGACCTTTTCGAATCCGGCTATGGCCTTTTCGACTTCATCGTAAAGACTCAAAGCCTCGGGCGTCGGCCGGATCCGGCCATGCGTTCGCTCAAACAGCGCAAATCCGACATCGGCTTCAAGAGTTGCAATCATGTTGCTCATGGCGGGCTGGGTTATGCTGAAGACCTCGGCCGCCTCGGTGATCGAACTATAATCGACCACCGTCTTGAATGCCTTGAGCTGGCGTACGTTCATCTCTCGGGCCTAAGGATCATTTCATCGCTCAATTGTGCTGCCCATGCGCGCATCGCGAGGAGATCAAATGACGGGCGTGATCGCATCGCGCCATGGCGTCACACTGCCCCGCATGATTTACTGTCATATCTTTTTGTTATGAAGTCAAAATTTTTTACGATTTGACCTTATGGCCCATGGCCAGTTTGATAGCGAACCAATTCCGCTGTTCAGGCGGCAAAAATCCGCGAGCTCACATCACTTGGGAGGAAAACGATGAGCAAGAATCGAATTAGGAACAAATTGAGCGGCTCGAAGGTATCGAGAAGGCGCTTTTTGCAGACCGCGGCCGTGACCACTGCTGCAATCGCCGCCCCATCTATCTGGACGTCGGCGCGCGCGGAACGGAAAATCGTCATGCGCGATCCCGGTGGCCCCTTCACCAAAGGTTTCGGAAAGGCCTTCTATGAGCCGTTCAAGAAAGAAACAGGGATCACGGTTGTCGGCCTGCAAGGCGCGCATGAACCCACAGGTATGATCAAGGCCATGGTCGAAGCCAAGAATTATACCTGGGACGGCTCGCTTCTGAGCAAGTCTTCGCATCAGTCACTGGTCAATATCGGCTATCTGGAGCCGATTGCTCCAAAGGGCGGACCTGGCCCCAATCTGAGCAAAATTCCCGAGAGCATGCGGACCGAGCACCTCATGGGAACCGACGTCTATGCAACGCTCATCGCCTATCGCAAGGACACCATGGGCAAGAACCCGCCAAAGGGCTGGAAAGATCTATGGGACACCAAGGGTCATCCGGGCGTACGCGCGATCCGTAAACATCCCTTCGACACGATGGAAGCGGCGCTCATGGCGGATGGCGTCGAGCCGAAGGATCTTTATCCCATCGACTTCGACCGGGCCTTCAAGAGCCTCGACAAGATCAAGAAGGACGTTGCGATCTGGTGGACCGGCGGCGCGCAAACCTCTCAGTTGCTGAAGACGGGCGAGGTTGACATCCTGTTCACCTGGAACGGACGCGCTCAGGTCGCGATCGACGATGGCGCGCCGGTAGAGCTCGTCTGGAATCAGGCCCTGTGGACCTTCGAGGGATGGTCGATTCTTAAAGGAACGCCGAAAGCCGATCTTGTGCGGGAGTTCATCGAATTCTGCGCCCAGGGCGAGCAACAGGCCAAATACACGCCGTATGTCGCCTATGGCCCAACCGCGCCCGATGCTTATCAGTATGTCGATAAGGAACGGGCCAAGGTGCTGCCAACCAATCCTGCCTATCTGAAGAACATGGTCAGCGTAGACACGGATTTCTGGGGCAAGAACAAGGAAAAGGCAAGCGAGATGTTCAACGCCTGGCTGCTCTCCTAGGCCGGGCCGGAAGTTTGCTCCGAGACCTGCCGACTTTAGCGCGGGCGTGTGGTCAATGCGCCCGCGCGCACCTTTCATGGAGCCGGAAATGGAAGCCGAAGGGCACAAGCTTAGAACCCGAAACCTCCGCAAGACCTATGGTTACGTGGAAGCTCTGGCCGATGCCAGCATCAAGGTCTCCGAAGGCGAGTTCCTGACCCTGCTTGGTCCCTCCGGATCAGGCAAGACCACGATGCTGATGGCCATCGCCGGACTCAACGAGCCCGACAGCGGCGATATCTGGATCGACGGCAAGCTTGCGACCCATTTGCCGTCCTTTCAGCGTGACATTGGAATGGTGTTCCAGAACTACGCGCTGTTTCCGCACATGACGATCTTCGAAAACATCGCCTTCCCCCTGCAGATGCGCAAGATGGACAGCGGGAAAATCCGCGAGAGCGTTGGACGGGTTCTGGAAACCGTCAAGCTGCCGGACCTCGCCAACCGGATGCCGGGAGAGCTGTCCGGCGGCCAGCAGCAGCGCATCGCGCTTGCCAGGGCCTTTGTCTACGAGCCTTCCATCATTCTGATGGACGAGCCGCTCGGTGCGCTCGACAAGAAGTTACGGGACCATTTGCAGCTTGAGATCAAGCACCTCCACGGGGCACTCGGCATTACCGTTCTCTATGTCACCCATGACCAGGAGGAGGCGATGGTGATGTCCGACAGAATCTGCCTGATGAATGACGCCCGCATCGAGCAGATCGGCACGCCCGATGAGCTTTATTTCCAGCCCGCCACGGTCTTCGCCGCCGATTTTCTGGGCGAGTCCAATCTGATGGACGGCACCGTCATGAAGGCGAACCGCAAGGAAATGGTTGTTTCCGGGCCCGGCGAGACCACGATCAGGGGCCTTCACAATCCCGAACTGAAGCCGGGTGACAAATGCAAGTTGATGGTGCGCCCGGAATGCATCAGCGTGCTGAACGGCAAGGCGCGATCCGACAACTCCATCGCCGGAACCCTTAAAGATATGATCATCACGGGCGCAGTGACAAAGTCCTTCATCGAGCTTCCCGGCGGTGGCGAGATCAGAACCACCGAACTCACGCGGGGGCCGCTGGCGACCGCTTCTCTCGGCCAGGAAATAAAACTTGGCTGGCCCAGTGAGCGCACTGTGATCCTGAAAGCCGCAGATCCGTCATCATGAGCATATCCGCAAGCACGACAGAGGCCCCGCCGAGGCGAGCGCGAAAATCGGCGTTGCTGAGATACTGGCCGCTTTATCCGGCGTTTCTGTTTCTGGGCTTTTTCTTCCTCTATCCGGTGATACTGCTGCTCGGGCTGAGTTTTGTCGACAATCAGGGGGCTCTGACCGGCGAGCATTATTCCCGCCTGGTTGCCTCTTCGACATACCTCAAAGTTTTGATGATTACGTTGAAGATTGCCGGCTGGACGACCGTGATCGCAATTCTCGCCGGCTATCCGGTCGCCTACCTTCTGGCGACGGTCAAAACCTCCACGCGCAATCGGCTCATCATCTGGGTGCTGATGCCGTTCTGGACCAGTTTCCTCGTTCGCACCTTTGCCTGGATCGTTTTGCTGGGCCGCAAGGGCGCGCTCAATCAGTGGCTCGAAGCGCTGGGTCTCGTCGACCAGCCCGTGGCCATGATCTTCAACTTCGCCGGCGTCATGATCGGCATGGTGCACGCGCTCATGCCGCTGTGCATCCTCACGATGCTCTCCGTCATGGAGAATATCGACACGAATCTGACAAAGGCCGCCTCGACTCTCGGTGCGCGTGGAGGCCAGGCATTCTGGAGAATCTATTTTCCGCTCTCGGTCCCGGGTATTGCGGCCGGCGGCATGCTCGTCTTCATCACCGCGCTCGGTTTTTTCATTACTCCGGCGCTGTTGGGCGGAGCGCGTGAAACCATGATCGTTCAGGTTATCATTTTTAATATCCAGGAGGTTCTGAACTGGGGGTTCGCCGGGGCTATCGCCGTCCTGCTTCTGGTCGCGGTTCTCATCATATTCTATCTTTATGACCGCCTGCTCGGCCTTTCGACGCTTTCGGGCGAGTCGTCACTCGCCGCTCAGTCATCCTCCAGGGCAAATCCTTTCTCCCGGCTGGGCAAATTCCTGGGCGGGCTCTTCATCGAGGCCATGGCCTCGATCTGCGAGAAGGCCGGCGCTTTCTACGACCATATCTTCCCGCGTAAAGCCAACAGGCCATCGCGGAGGCATTCGCGCAGGGTCATTTGGGGGGCCGGTCTCGCCATCATTGGATTTCTGGCTCTGCCGGCTCTCTTTATCATACCGGTATCGTTCACCGAAGCCGGATTCCTGTCATGGCCGCCGGAAGGCTTTTCGCTGAAATGGTATGAAGGTGTTTTCGAATCCAATGTCTGGTTCCGGGCGGCGCTGCGCTCGTTCATAGTGGCTATTTTTGCCGCCTTCCTGGGCATGTGCATTGGCGTTCCGGCCGCTTTTCTGCTCGTCAGACAGAGCTTCTTAGGCAAGGCCGCGGTGTTCGCCTTCCTGGTTTCGCCGATTATCATCCCGAATATCATTATCGCAGTGTCCCTGTTTTACCTTTATTCGAAGCTGGGGCTCACGGGCACGACGGTTGGATTGATCCTCGGCCATACGGTTCTCGCCATCCCCTATGTCGTTATTACGGTCATGGCCGTCCTCAAGAATTATGACGTGCGGCTGGATCAGGCAGCCTGGACCCTGGGCGCTTCAAAACTGAAAACATTGTGGCTCGTGACCTTCCCCCTGGTCCGCGCAGGCATGATCGCGGCGTTCATGTTTGCCTTCATCATCTCGTTCGACGAATTGACCATCGCCCTGTTCGTGACCGGAGGCGAGGTCACGACATTGCCGAAACAAATGTGGGATGACGCGCTCCTTCGGGTGAGCCCGACATTGGCGGCGGTCGCAACCTTGCTTCTTCTGTTCATGAGCGGCGTCATTCTGGGATCTGAATTCCTGCGCCGCCGCAGCAAGCAGATGGGTTGACCGGTCATGAAACCCCGGTCAGCAAAAAAGCCAATGAAGAGCGCGACACTCATTGACGGCGGTCTCAACATCTATGGCATCGCGATCGGCGTACTTTGTCTGGAGTCCTATTTCGCCAAATTGCCCGGGCACATCAAGAACGCGACCAGCTTCGACTTTCCCGTCAGCTATAAGGTCGTCGGGGGCGCGACCGTGGAAAGACTTCTGCGGCGTCCCGATCCCGAACTCCGTGCACGATTCATTGAAGCTGCGCGCGAACTGGAGCGGGACGGCGTGGCCGCGATCACCGGAAGCTGCGGCTTTCTCGCCCTGTTCCAGAAGGAGCTTGCGGATGCCGTCGACATCCCGGTCTTCGCCTCCAGCCTGATTCAGGTGCCCATGGTTCACCGGATGCTGAAGGACGGCCAGACGGTCGGAGTTATGACGGCCAGCAGCAAAAGTCTGACACCGGCTCATTTCGAAGCGGTGGGCGCGGCGGGGGTCCCGGTATCGGTGATCGGGATGGATGACGCCCGGGAATTTACGGAAGTGATCGTGGAAGGGCGGCGGGAGCCCCTCGATTTCACAAAACTCGAGCAGGAGTTCGTCACGGCGGCGAAATCGCTTCTCCAGCAAGACCGGCAGATTGGCGCGATTGTCCTTGAGTGCACCGATATGTGCTCCTTTGCCGCCAGCATCCAGTCTGAGGTTGGGCTGCCGGTGTTCGATCTGACGACGCTGACGCGCATGGTCGCGGCGGCTGTCATGCAACGCCACTATCAAGGGTTCACGCCGCGGTAGTCAGAGGAAAGAAAGGGTCATAATGCGAGCAACCGGCAATTGGGCTCAGGGCCGGAAGGTGACGGTCATCGGCGCCGGCATCATCGGCATATCCTCGGCCCTCAATCTGCAACGCGCAGGATTTGACGTAACGGTTATCGACAAGGAGCCGCCGGGAGAGGGTGCATCCTCCGGAAATGCCGGCATCATGGCGCCCTGCGCATTCGTGCCGGTTCCCACGCCGGGCATCGTCTGGAAAGCGCCCGGCATGCTGCTCGATCCGATGGGGCCGCTGTCGGTGCGCTGGAGCTATCTGCCACGGATGCTGCCCTGGCTCATGCGGTATCTCCGCAACAGCTCGGCGAAACGCGTGGAGAAGATAGCGGCCGCGCTCGCCACATTGGCGGACGGGGCTGTCGAGGAGCATCAGGCGCTTGCCAACGGCTCCGATGCCGAGCAGTGGCTGCGGCCCGCAACCTATGCCTATGTCTATGAAAGCGAGGAGGATTTCAAAAAGGAATCCTTTACGTGGAATCTGCGGCGCAAGCACGGCATCAAGATCAATATTCTGCGCAATGGCGAAGTGCAGGACATGGAGCCATCGATCGGTGCGGCCTACAAGTTTGCAATCACACTGGACCATCACGGATATGTTCGCGATCCCGAACAGCTGGTGAAATCATTGGCCCGGGAATTGAAACGCGCCGGCGGGCATGTGCTGCACCGGAAGGTTAGAGACATAGAAATCGGCCCCGAGGGCCCAACGCAGCTCGTTACCGATCAGGGGAACCTTGATCTTGATATCCTTGTCGTCGCGGCGGGGGCGTGGTCGGGCAAGCTCGCCAGCCGGTTGGGCAGCCCGGTACCGCTTGAGACGGAGCGCGGGTATCACGTGGTGCTTACAGATCCGGGTATCAGCCCCAAGGTCGCAATCATGTCGAGCAAGGGAAAATTTGTCGCCACACCGATGACCATGGGGCTGCGCATAGCGGGCCTGGTGGAGTTTGGCGGTCTGGAAGCGCCGCCCAACTATGCCTGTGCGCGGACGTTGCTCAAGCATGCGGAATTACTGTTCCCGGGTGTCAACACGAAAGACTTCACTGAATGGATGGGCCACCGGCCCGCGCTCCCGGACAGCCTGCCGGTGATCGGCCGCTCGCCGCATTTTGAAAATGTCTATTTCGCCTTTGGTCATCAGCATATCGGGCTTTCGACCGGGCCCAAGACCGGGCGGCTCATTGCCGACCTCGTCAGCGGGCGAACCCCGAATATCGATATAGACCCGTTCGGTGTCGAACGCTTCAACTCGTAGCCAGCTGGCATATTCAATTACTGCACGGTCCGGCAAACCGAAAGAGGGCTCATATGTCCATCTGCGATCCAGGCTCCACCCGCATCAATCCCGCGCAGGGCAAGGCTTACGATCCGCTGACGGCCGACGGGCCGGGCAGGGGCAGGCCCCATGCCTTGAGCTACTGGGCGGCAACTGCCGGCGAGGAACCGCCTCATGACGGATCGCTCACAGGCGATCGCGAAGTCGATATCGCCATTGTCGGAGCGGGTTATACCGGTCTCGCCGCCGCCCTTCATCTGGCCTGCGAGTACAATCTTTCGATTGCCGTGCTGGAGGCAAACCGGATCGGCTGGGGATGCAGCGGCCGCAATGGCAGCTTTGCGCGTGTGGCCTTCGGCCGGCTTGGCAAACAGGAGTGGATTGACCGGTACGGAATCAATCAGGCACGGCTCATGCTGGATGAGGCGCGCCAGGGACTGAATCATCTCCGCTCATTGATCGAGGTCCACAATATCGACTGCGATCTCACCGAAGGAGGAAGCCTCGAGGTGGCGCATCGCCCGCGCCATGCCCGCCGCCTCGAAGAGCTTCACCGTCTGCTTGAGGAATCTTTCGATTACCGCACCGAGCTGCTGGATAGCACCGCGATTGCGGACCGTCATTATCGGGGCAGCGAGATACATGCCGGGTTGTTCGACAGCCGCTCCTTCGGCGTCCATCCCCTGAAGCTCGCCCATGGGCTTGCGCGGGCGGCGCGCGATGCCGGCGCGGCACTGCATGTCGGCTCCCCGGCACTCGCAATCCGGCGGGACGGCCCGCACCGCGTTCTTGAAACGCCCGGCGGGCGGCTCATTGCCCGTACCGTGATCATCGCAACCAATGGCTATACGGGCGAGCGGCTCGTTCCGCAACTCAAGGGGCGCACGATGCCGGTGCTTTCGAATATCGTCGTAACGCGTGCGATGACGGCGGCGGAAAAAACGGCGAGCAATTTCGTTTCAGACGCGCTCATCCACGATACGCGCAAGCTGAGAAGCTATTACCGCCGTCTCCCGGACAATCGGATTCTGATGGGAGGGCGCGGGCCGATAACGGAGTCGCCGGCGGAAATGGCGGCGCAGACGGAACACCTGACCGCGACGATAGGAAATATCTGGCCGGCCCTTTCCGGCATCACCGCCGATTATGCCTGGGGAGGCTGGGTCAATATGACCCGCGACTCCCTCCCGCATCTCTATTGGCTCGAAGATGACCCGGCGGTCATTGTGGCGATGGGGTATAACGGGACGGGCGTGCCCTATAGCATCGCGGCGGGGCGCCATGCCGCGCAGCTTGCCGTCACGGCGCGCTGCGAGGCGCCCGGCCCGTTGCTGGCGCCGCTCGAAAGATTCATGATGTCCGCTTTTCGCCGCCTGGGACAACGCGCATTGTACAAATTGTGGGGCTATCAGGATGGCCGCTGAGCATGAGAAACCGAGGGCGCGGGCCGCGCCCGCGCATCCTTGCCGGGCAGTCGGAACACCGGAGAACCGCCCCTATCACGGACCTCGACGCGGTCCCCGGCCGGCGCCACTATTTTCAATAACCTGGCGCGGAATGCGGTCTATATGATCGAGGTCATGTCTGTCGTTCCGGATGACCCTTACTTTGCCGGTTATGATCACGAACAAACCCCTGCCCGGTGCCCGGCGGCCGGATGATGCCGGAGCGCGGGGTTTCGCCCGGCTGTTGCCGCCCGTCCCCCTGTTTGCGCTCCAGCCGCTGCTGGGGCATATCGTCAGAACCGTGGCGCGGCGGCACCCGGAGCTGATTGCCCGGCTCGGCGACAATTGCAAAAAGCGTTTCCTGATAGATCCGTATAATCTGCCGTTTTTTCTGCTGCTTCAGCCTGATCC
Organism: bacterium BMS3Bbin10; assembly: GCA_002897995.1. Classification (GTDB taxonomy): domain Bacteria; phylum Pseudomonadota; class Alphaproteobacteria; order Rhizobiales; family Methyloligellaceae; genus UBA2767. Next base: position 13,621 of record BDTT01000029.1, read on the forward strand.
CGACCGGCCGCAGCTGAGAGCGCACACCCGCGGCCAGGACGTCGAGCATGACGTGCATATTTCCGGAACTCTTGTGACGCTGCTCAGGATGATCGACGGACAAAGCGACAGCGATGCCCTGTTCTTCAATCGCGATCTGGCCGTTACCGGCGACACCGAGGCGGTCGTCGCCCTGCGCAACGCCCTCGACAATATGGATGCCACGCTGGCCGACGACGTTGCGGCCTGTTTCGGTCCTCTGTCGCGCCCGGTGCGCGGCGTGATTGATTTGACCCTCAAGTTTGCGAGCCAAAAACCATGACCCAGTTATTCAAGCCGGAGCTGGTGTGCCCGGCCGGGACCCCCGCCGGTCTGCGCACCGCGGTGGACGCCGGCGCCGATGCGGTTTATTGCGGCTTTCAGGGCCCGACCAATGCGCGCAATTTCCCCGGCCTCAATTTTACCCTTGCCGAGATGGCCGACGCCGTGACCTACGCCCATGACGGCGGCGCCAAGGTTCTGGCGGCGATCAATTCATTCCCCACCGCCGGGCGGACCGAAATCTGGAAAAAGGCCATCGACGACGCTGTGAGCATCGGCATTGACGCGGTGATAATCGCCGATATCGGCATGGCCGGATACATGAGCAGGAACCATCCCGCGCAGCGCATTCATCTGTCCGTGCAGGCCGGCGCGTCGTCGCCCGAGGCGATCAATTTTTATTGCCGCAATTTCGATATCAAGCGCGTGGTGCTGCCGCGCATTCTGACCGTTGCGGAGATCAAGAAGGTGCATGACGAAATCGGTTGCGAAATCGAGGCCTTCGTTTTTGGCAATATCGGCATGATGGCCGAAGGCCGCTGCGCGCTCACCAATTACGTCACCGGCCAGTCGACCAACATGGATGGGGTATGCTCGCCCGCGAGCCATGTTCACTATGAAGAAGACGAGGACCGCAACCTGAAGACGAAACTCGGTGAATTCACCATCGACTGCATAGCCTGCGGCGAAAATGCGGGCTATCCCACGATTTGCAAGGGCCGCTACAATGCCGGCCACAAACAGGAATATTACGCCTTTGAAGAGCCGGTCAGCCTGAACCTCACCCGATTGCTGCCCGATTTGATGCGTGCCGGTGTCACGGCTCTGAAGATCGAGGGCCGGCAACGCTCGCGGGCCTATGTCAAAGCCGTGGTCTCTGCGTTTCGTCAGGCCGTCGATGCCTATTCGCGAGGCGACGAACCCGATATCAGCAATCTGCTGGCGCTGACCGAGGGCCACCGCGAAACCCAGGGCGCATTCCGCTCGAAAACCTGGAGGTGAGCCATGACGCCGCAACTCACGCTCGGCCCGGTTCTGTATAACTGGCCGGCCGAAACCTGGCGCGACTTCTATTTCCGGATAGCCGACGAGGCGCCGGTGGACACCGTGTTTATCGGCGAGGTCATATGCTCGAAACGCGCCCCCCTGTTCGACCCCTATCTGGAAGAGGTCGTGGCGCGCCTGAAAAAGAGCGGAAAAGACCTGGTGTTCGCCTCGCTTGCCGAAGTGACCAGCAATATCGACCGCCGGCTGGTGGAGCGGGTGGCGGCGTCGGACGAATTCTTCATCGAGGCCAATGATGCCTCCGCGCTCTGGTATCTCGATGGCCGTCCGCACGCGATCGGCCCTTATATGAACGCCTATAACGAAGACAGTCTGGAATTCTTTGCCGGCAATGGCGCGCGCAGCATCTGCCTGCCGCCGGAGATGCCGGCAAATGGAATTGCGGCCCTGGGCAAAAGGTCGGGCGAACTCGGGCTGGAACTGGAAGTTCAGGTTTACGGGCGCATCCCGCTGGCGTTGTCGGCCAGGTGCTATCACGCGCGCGCCCATGACCGCACCAAGGACAGTTGCCAGTTTATCTGCGACCGCGATGCCGACGGCATGGTGCTGCACACGCTCGAGGACAGACCGTTTCTCACCATCAACGGCATCCAGACCCAATCCTACACCTGTCTCAATCTGATCAACGAACTGGATGAACTTGCGGCCTCCGGGGTCAGCCGGTTTCGTATCTCGCCGCAAAGCACCGGCACCGTGGCGGTCGCCAAATCCTTCAGCGCCCTCCTGGACAAGGAAATCACCCCCGCGGAGGCAAATGAATGCTTGCAGGAAAGCGGCCTCGATGCGCCCTTCTCGAACGGTTTTTACCACCACCAGCCCGGGATGGAATGGTGCGCATAGCCGCCGGGGGTTAAAATCCGGATCTTCTATTTGCCGGCCGGGCCGGGCGCCGAGCGGACATATCCCGATCCTCCGGCCGTGAAATGGTCGATCCAGATGTTGGTCTCCAGTGTTCCGCCATCGACCAGCCGGACCTTGTTCGTCGCGTAGCTCAGGCGGTATTCGGTAAAGACCGAGCCGGACTTGGTAACCCCGAATTCGATACCGGCAAAAGCGTGAAACGCGAATCCGGTCCACTGAAAGGAAAAGGTTCTTTGGGAGATGTCCCGGCGCTGTACTTCGGCGTGCGGCACCGAGAGCCCGGCCCCGAACCCGATATAGGGCCTGATCCGCCCGAAAAACGGCATCCGGTAAATGACGCTGCCGGTCAGAAGATTGAGGCCGTCGGTGAATTCGAGACGGCGGAACGTCGCCGAGGCGGCTTCTTTTTCAGGCACCGTAACGCCGTCCCGCGTGCCTGACTGGCGGACCACACGGTCCCGGTTCGCCACAACCTTGATATAGACCAGATCGGCCATGGCGCCCAGCGACCGCCCGGGCGGGAACCACCAGGTTCCCCGGAAGCCGTGATAGGGCGGCATTTTACGGGGTTCGGCGTTCCAGCTGACGTCCTTGAGCACCATATCGGTACCGTTGGGCTGTTTCAGGATGACGTCGCTGTCGCGCGCCGTGGTAAATCCGCCATATATGCCGCCCGCGATATCGGGCGCGGCGGGGCCGGACCAGAAGCTTCGCGAGAACAGAGCGGACAGGCCTGTGGAAGTCCGGCCCGCCTGATCGCGGGCTGGCTGATTTTGCTCTGCGATCAGCACAGCCGAGGCGATGCCGATCAACGCGGCGCCGGCCGCAAAGCGGTCGGCAACGCGCGCGGTATTGCGATTCTCTTGCGGGATCTGACAATTCCTCCAGTTGAGCGGGCGTGTCGAAGGCCCCTCACAGGCGCGCTGTCACGCGGTGTTCGTGCGGTTTGGCTGGCGCCGGTGTTTCGTTCCGCGGGCCGGATCGGAAAACCGCGTCTTTTTTCCAAGGCGCCATCGCCGGTGAAACCATATCCATTGTTCGGGGTGTTCGCGTATCCAGGATTCCACCACATCCTGAATCACGGCCGTCGCCTTTGCAACATCGATATGTCCGTCCGCATCTCTGGGCAAATCGAGCGGATCGGTGATCTCGAGACGGAAACGCTGGTTCGGCAGCCGTATCGCGCGCGCGCCGTAGACGTTGCATTCATATTGCCGGGCCAGCTTGGCGATGAGAGGATTCGTGTCCGCCAGATGGCCGAAGAAGGGGACCAGCACACCGCCTTTGTATCTCTGATCGGCAAGCAATCCGATACGCCCGCCGCGCTCCAGGGTGGCGGTAAGCTGGAACAGCGACCCGGCGCCCGATGCGACCATGGGACCCATGAGCTTCGAGCGCGCCTCGACAAGAGAGTCGGCGAAGAACCGGTTGTTGGGCGTGCGAAACAGGGAAGTTACGTCGAGGCCATTCTTCGCGGCGCAAATAGACAGGAGCTCCCAGTTCGCCAGATGCGCGGTGAAGATGATCGCGGGTTTGCTCTGCTCGCGGAGCCGGAGGAAATTCTCCACGCCGCTGACCTCGATATTGCCGGCATCCAGATTGTCCGGGTCGTATTTAAAGACCTGGTCAAGATAGGCGTATTCCAGTCCGGTGCGGGCCAGATTGTCCCAGCTTCCCCGCAGGATTTCCCGCCGCTCCGCCCTTGTTTTTTCAGGAAAAGCCCGTTTGAGATTTTTCATCGCCGTGCGGTAGCGCGGGAGGATCAGGGTCGCGGCGCGCGCGGCCCTTCCCGCCAGATTGATACTCGCTTCATGAGGAAACAGCCGAAGCACCCTCAGGCAGACGCCGGCGGTCGCCGCCAGCAGCCAGTCTGCGACCAGACGGGGGAGTTTCCTTTTAACGCGCCGCACAGTTTTAATCCGCAGAATCCAAAGTTGTGCACATAACGGCATTCAGGGCGCGAACAAACGCCCGACAGGTGATCTTCCCGCGCATCCTAAAGCGCAACCAGGAGCTTGCCGAATACGTCCCGGTCCTCCAGACGCTGCAACCCGGTCTCGATTTCCTCCATCGGGATCACCGCGTCGATGACCGGATGCACGGTGCCCTGGGCCAGCTTGTCCAGCGCATCGCGCATATTGCGCATCGAGCATCCAAAGCTGCCGAATATCCGGAGCTGCTGCTGGAACAGCTGGAACAGATTGATCTCGGCGCTCAGTCCCGTGGTCGAACCGCAAGTCACCAGCCGGCCCCCCTTGCGCAGGCTGAACATGCTTCCGGCCCAGGTGTCCGCGCCGACATGCTCAAACACAACGTCGACGCCCTTCTTTTTCGTGAGCTTTCGCACCACGCCCTCGAACCGCTCTTCGCGGTAATTGATGACGTGGTCGGCGCCGAGTTCCAGCGCCTTGCGTGCTTTTTCGTCACTGCCGACAGTGGTGATTACCGTGGCGCCGACCGCTTTCGCCATCTGGATTGCGGCGGTCCCGATCCCGCTGCCGCCAGCCTGGATGAGGATGGTCTCGCCGGCTTTCAGCTTCGCATTGTCAAACAGCATATGCTCGACCGTGCCGAAGGTAACGGGCGCGCAGACGGCGGCCATCGCATCAATGCCGTCAGGAGCGGGGACGGCGAGGCGGGCAGGCATATTCACGAGCTCCTGCGCAAAACCGTCCAGGTGAAATCCGTGTATTCCGCCCACATCCTCGCAGAGATTGTCGCGGCCCTCCAGGCAGGCCGTACAGCTGTTGCAGGTCCGCGCGCCATAGAGGGCGACAATCTGACCGTTCGCGAGCGCCGTTACGCCCGCGCCGGTGGCGACAACCTCGCCGGCGGCTTCCGCGCCGATGATGACCGGCAGTTTGCGGCGCGCGAAGGCCATGCCGCGCCATCCCCACACGTCGATATGGTTCAGGGCGACGGCCTTTATGCGGATCTGTATCTCATCATCGCCCGGCGGCGGCGGTTTGGCGACATCGATGAGCACCAGCTCCCGTTCCGACTTGAGCTGAAGCGCGCGCATGGTGCCCGCCGCGCGGGCGTCGCCCGCTGATTTCGCGTCGCCGTCAGTCTCTGAGTGTAACACCGGCATTCATGCCTCCATCGATTGGCAGAACGCTGCCGGTTATATACCCGGCCGCGGGCGACATCAGGTATCCTACAAGTGCCGCAACCTCGCCGGCCTGGGCGAAGCGGCCCGCGGGTATCCGCTTCTCGACCCGGTCGCGATAATCGGAATAGGCCGCCACCATGTCGGTATCCACATAGCCCGGGGCGATGAAGTTCGCGGTGACGCCCTTGCGCGCCAGCTCCACCGCGAGCGTGCGCAGATAGCTGAGCATCGCTCCCTTGGTGGCGGCGTAAACGGCGTTTCCCGGCGAGGTATGCAACGCGGCAATGGAGCCGATGCCGATGATACGGCCGGAGCGGCCGCGGAGCATCGGGCGCACCACCCCGGTCACCAGCCGCGTCAGCGACCAGAAATTGACCTGCATGATTTTCTCCGCCTCGTCCTGGTCGATCATGGCCGCAAGGGCGTCATAGGTCTGGCCGGCATTGTGGACCAGGCCATAGAGCCCGTCGATGTCCGACAGCCGGTCGGTGAGGGCGTCAACCTCGGCGCGTTCGATGAGGTCAACGCCGAGCGCCTGGAATTCCTGGTTCGGCCAGCTGGTTCGCAACTCCGCGAGCAGCGCGTCGGATTCGGCTTTGGATTTCCGGTAGGTGAAGGTGACATGGTACCCGTCTTCGGCGAGCCTGCGCACGATCTCACGGCCAATGCCGCGGCTTCCGCCGGTCACGGCCACATGCATGGGGAGGTCTTCCTTAGCCATTCGAGATTCTCCGTGCGGTCAGGCCGGCTCCGCCGACAGGACAAGGCAAACATTCTGGCCGCCGAATCCGAAGGAATTGGACAGGACGATTTCGACCGAACTGTCCCGCTTTTCATTGGGTACGACATCCAGCGGCATTTCAGGGTCGGGAGTGTCGTAGTTGATGGTCGGCGGGATCGTCCCGGTTGCGATGGTCATGAGCGAGAATGCGGCCTCGACCGCGCCGGCCGCCGTCAGGGTGTGGCCGACAATCGACTTGTTCGAGCTGATCGGCGTACCGGCCAGATGCTCGCCAAACACGTTTGCGAGCGAGATATACTCGATCTTGTCGTTTTCCGGAGTGCTGGTTCCGTGGGCGTTGATATAGTCGATCTGGCGAGGCTCGACGCCGGCATCGTCCAGGGCATTGCGAATGGCGCCGATGATCGGCGTGCCATCGGGCGTCGAGCGTGTCCGGTGAAAGTCGTCGGCGCGCTCCCCGCAGCCGCGCAACACCCCAAGTATCTTCGCGCCGCGCGCCTTGGCGGCATCATAGGATTCAAGCACAAGCGCCGCCGATCCCTCTGCCATGACAAAGCCGTCGCGGTCCTTGGCGAACGGCCTTGAGGCTTTTTTCGGCGGGTCATTGCGTGTCGACAGCGCCGAGAGCAACGAGAACCGGATCAGCGATTCTGTATGAACCGAGCCATCGGTTCCCACGCACAGCGCGGCGTCGGTTTCGCCGCGCCTGATGGCCTCGACGCCAAGCTGGATCGCGGTGCCGCCGGACGCGCAGGCGGTCGACAATGATATCGGCTGCCCCAGGGTTCCGAATTTATCGGCCAGATACTCCCCGACCTGCCCGAACAGGAAGAGAGCATGCTGATCCTGATATGCGCCTTCGCGGGCCGCACGTTTCATCTGGGCATTGGAAACGGGAGAGCCGTTTCTCGCACATTCGTAAATCTGCCTTCGCAGCGGCCATTCCACCTCGGCCGGCGGCGTGGCGAGAAACAGCGGGCCCGGAAACGATCCGGAAGATCCGATACCCGATTGCGAGATCGCTTCGGCTATGGACGCCGTGGCAAAGGCTTTCGCCAGGCCCGGCGCCGAGATATCCCCAATCTCAAGACCATCGATCGTCCCGGCGATCTTCGTGCTGAGTCCTTCCGTGGAGAAACGGGTAATCGGGTGTATCCCCGACCGGCCCGCCGTCAGGGCCGCCCAATTGTCCGCCATGCCCCGGCCAAGCGAGGTGACGATGCCGAAGCCGGTAACAACGATGACGGGGCGCCCCTTCTTATCACGCAGATTTCCGGTCACGGGGGTGTCTCCTTATATTCTCAAGCGGCCAGGGTCTCGACGAGCGCCATTCCCTCGCCGCGCCAATGGCCCCAGCTGGTAACAAGAATGCGGTCCGGACAGCCGTCATAGGGTTTCTCGAAGTCTGAACCGGCGACCGGCCCGAACAGCTGCTTCTTCGATGCGGCGATCGCCGCGAGAGCGAGCCCCGAAAGAAACTGGGCTTCGACACTGTGGCCAAGCATGGAACTGACCGCGCGCGCCGACACGTCGAACCCCTTGTCCGAGAGACCCTCCAGGAACGCGCGTTCCTCACCGGTGACCGGCTCCGCGCCGCAGGCCCCCGACAAAACCGCAAGCGGGCCGGGTTCGAGGCTGGCGCCGAGCGCATCGAACTGTTCCCGCGCATTCCGCGCCGCCGCGCCGGGGGCTCTGTCGCAGCGATCCGCCAGAACCTCGCTCAGTTGAGCGTAAGCGCGCGCGCCCCGCGCGGTCGCATGGGACTTTGATTCCAGAACCAGGAACGCGCCCACGCTGCCGTTCACAATGCCGCCGCCCTTTTTCCGGCGCTCCCACAGGGGTTCGAATTCACCGGGCCATAAATAGTGTCCGAGCTCGAACGCGAACTGCATGTCGTCACGTTCGGCGTTATACGCACCGCCGATCAGGCAAAGCTCCGATTGTCCGTGGCGAATTTTCTTGACCGCTATCTGGGCCGCCGAGACCCCCGCCATTTCCTCACCCATGAATGTCCGGGACGACCCGCAGACCTTGTGAACAATGGAGATATTGCCGGCCATGAGATTGGGGAGCTGGGCGAGGAATAGCGTCGGCCGGAGCTGGGTGGAAAGGGCTTCGTTCAAAAACACTTCCGGATCATTGCGCCTGCCTATTCCCTCCAGAACCGCGATGTCCACCTCGATGTCGCGCTCGCCGCCGTCGGCGGCGATGATCATGTCCATCTTGTTCAGATAGGCGGGATCGCCGGCGACCCCGGCATCGCTCAGCGCCAGCCCGGCCGTATAAGTCCCCAGCCGCTGCCAGGGGCCCATTTGCCGCAGATCGCCGCGTTTGGGGACCTGACTGGAAAAATCCACCTCGCCAAGCGGGTGAACCGCATATGGCGCGAATGTTTCCGCATCGACGACCGGCTCGCAGCTCCCGCCATTTCCCATGCTGCGCCAGTGGTCTTCACACCCCTCGCCAAGAGAACTGACGAGCCCGATGCCGGTGATCCAGACCTCTTCCATCTGCCGGTTTTCCATATCAGCCTTCCAGAGCGAGAAGCCCGGCGCTTTCCGCACTGGCAAGAATGTGCTGGCGCAGCTCATCGGCGGGAAATGGCATCGTCTTCATTTTGAGCACCGCCTTGCAGGCCTGGGCGCCCTCGTGCTGAATTTGCGCCTGCATGACCGAGAATCCGGATCCGTCATGCTCGACCGATGCCTTGATGATCAGCTCGGAGTGCGGCTTCACAGGCAGCCGCAGCTTGGCGTCGCTGACACCAATCAGGAGCGGCAACTGACTGAATTCATTGAGAGCCATGATCAGGAAACCGGAAGCCTGGGCCATCGCCTCGATCAGCAAAACGCCTGGCATGAGCGGAAAGCCGGGAAAGTGCCCCTCGAAAACAGGGCTTTCTCCGGGCACATGAGACCGGGCGACGATCGAGGACTCCGCGGCGTTCAAGCCGATCACCTCGTCGATCATCTGAAAATGTTCAAGCCGCACGGGAGACCCTCATGACTCAGGCAGCCTTGGCTGCGATCAGCTCTTCGATTCGCGCGCAAAGATTTCCCATTACGAAATAATCTTCCGACGGAGCCTGGTTTTCGTTGATGTCCTTGGTCCAGGTTTCGAGTGGAACCTTGATTCCGAACGTCTTGTCGATCGCGAAAACGATGTCGAGGAAGTCGAGGCTGTCTATCGCCAGATCGTCGATGGTGTGACTTTTCTCGTTGATCTCCTCGACGGGTATCTCGCTGATGTCCGAGATAATCTCCGCAATTGTGTCAAACGTCTGTGACATCTGCTCGCTTCCTTTTTTCGATTTCCGGTACTGCGCCTATCACTCACGCCCTCCCGAAGCCGCATTCCGTCCGAGAGCAACGCAGAAGGCGTTTGCAATAAAGGGAGAATGACAGCCTTTCAACAGCAAAATGTGATCCAGATCACGAACCGGAAAAATGCCGCGAGCTAGAAAGGCCAGGACGGAAGACCGCGCCCAAGGGAACCTTCAGGAGATTATCAGGCATGGCCACAGCGAATGGAACAGCCCAAAGCAGCTTTTCTGGGGCGAAGGGCGATTCAGAGCATTTTATCGCTGTAACGGCGCCATCGCAAGCGAGTCTCGAGGAACAGATTTCCTATGTCGAGACCCGCTACGAGGACATGGTGAGGTCGCTGGGGCTGGAACCCGAGACGGCGGTTTTCCGGCGGCTGTTTGTCAGCGACGCCATGAATCAGGCGCAGCTTGTGAACCAGACGGCCCTTGCGGGAGAAACGCCGGACAGCCCCGTGGCGGTGTCGATCATTCAGCAGCCTCCCCTGCCGGGATCGAAAATCTCCATGCTGGCCTACCATCTCAAAAGCGTTGCGCCGGTGAAGAAACAGCGCCTGTCCAAGAGCCATGTTGTCGTGGAGAAAAACGGCCTGCGCCATCTCTGGAGTACGCGGCTATGCACCTGCGACGACATCGGGGAGCATACGGCCGAGGACCAGACACGCCGCATATTCGATGATCTTATCGGCACGCTCAAGGGCCAGGGCGGAACCTTGCGCGACGATTGCGTGCGCACCTGGATATATCTGAAGGACGTCGATGTCTTCTACCAGGGCATGGTCGACAGCCGGCGCGAGTTGTTTGCCCGGCACGGGATGAACGGGAGCTCCCACTACATCGCCAGCACCGGGATCGAGGGCGCCTGCGCGCACCGCCACGACCTCGTCGCGATGGACGCCTATTCGGTCGTGGGCCTCAAACCGCAGCAGGTTTCCTATCTGAACGATTTCGATCACCTCAACCTCACCAAGGAATACAACGTCACTTTCGAGCGCGGGACCCGCATCGCCTATGCGGACCGCTCCCACTTTTTCATTTCAGGGACGGCCAGCATCGACCGCAACGGCGAGGTTGTTCACAAGGGCGATGTCATGCGCCAGCTCGAGCGCGCGCTCGAGAATATCGATGCGCTCCTCGCGTCCGGCGGCGCGGGACTGGAAGACATGAAATACCTGATCGTCTATCTGCGCGACGCCACCGACTACGCCTGCATCAAGCAGTATCTCGACCTCCATCATGCCGGCCTGCCGGTCTTCATCGTCGAGGGCGCGGTTTGCCGTCCCGAATGGCTGGTCGAAGTGGAGGGTGTCGCGGTGGCGGCCAACGAAGATCCCGCCCTGCCGGCGTTTTAGGCGGGCAATTCCATGAGAAGGAATCAGAAATGACGGAAGAAAAAGAAGCTCCTTTCCTTGTACTCGACGAGGCCGCGATTGCCGCCAGCCAACTGCAGCGCGACCCGTATGACTACGCCTTTGTCGACCAGGCGTTGCCCCTTTCGATGAAGAAAGAGGTGCTGAAGGATGCGCCGGAAATTCCGTGGCGCGGCAGCTATGCCATGAAGCAACTCGATTACGGCCAGAGCTTCGACAACATCCTGACCGATCTGTACAGCGCCCGCTTCCGCCGTCTGGTCGAACAGAATCTGGAGATGGACCTGACCGGTTACCCTGCGTCAATCGTGATGATGGGCAATACGACCGGCGCCTATAACGAGGGCTACGCCCATCCCGACTCCAAGCACAAGCTTGCGACCGTTATTCTGGGGTTCAGCGAAGAGTGGCCCTATGAGCGGGGCAAGTTCCGTGTCCTGCGAAGCGACGACAGGGAAGACTGCGCGTTCGAGTTTCCTCCCGAATACGGAAAAATGCTGATGTTTCGCGTCTGTGACCATTCCTGGCACGGCTTTCTGCCGCAGAAGGGAAAGCGCATGAGCCTGCAGCTTTGTTATGTGGATTCCGAACGTTACGCGCGGCGGGAGAACTGGCGACACGGCATCAGCGCATTGGCGAAATCCAATGCGATTACCCGCAAAGTTTTGCAATGGGCACCGCGACGGCTGTTCTGAGCGAGCCCCACCCAGCTCCTTGAGAAACACCAAGCAGCCTAATTGCATTGGCCCCCGGTGGCACAGTCGCCCCCCTTAAGACTGCCGCTGCCGGGGGCAACAGGAGAAGCGTCATGAATTATCCACCCCTCCCCGAAGCATCCGCGGTCGCGAGTCATTTCTGCGCCGCCCTGGGCAAGGCCGAGCGCGCGGAGGACCCTTATCTTCACTGGAAACTGAGCAATGTTCTGCCCGAGCAGATGTGCACCGGCGTTCTGACGCTTCCGATTGCTCCCCCGGTGCTCGGCAAGACCGACGGAACGCGCGATACCTATAACCAGACCCGGGCCTTCATCACCCCGGAGTTGAGATCCCAGTTTCCGGCCTGCAGCGTTCTGGCCGATGCACTCCAGAGACCGGAGGTTGCGCAGCAGCTCGAGCAGACCTGCGATATCGACGCAACGGACAGTTTTTTGCGGATCGAGTATATCCAGGACATTGACGGTTCCTGGCTTGAACCGCACAGGGATATTCCGGAAAAACTGTTCTCCATGGTCATTTATCTGTGCACCGGGCCGGAAGCGAAAAACTGGGGAACCGACATCTACGACGCCGATCAAAAATGGGTCGCGCAGGCTTCGGCGGAGTTCAACACGGCGGTCATTTTCATCCCCGGAGACAACACCTGGCACGGTTTCGATCAACGTCCGATCAGGGGCGTGCGCCGTCTCATGGAGATCAATTATGTCCGTGACTGGCGCGACCGCGAGCAGCTCGCCTTTCCGGACCGGCCGATAAGCAGCAAGGAAGAGCGCGCGGCGCCATATGCTTCAGCAGGCATGCGAGCCTCCTGAACCGGTATGTCATGGCGCCGGGTTGGCGCCGAGCCCGCAAGGCACCGGGTTGTGCCTGAGCCGCAATCGGAAGGCCAGGGGTCCGGCCGGAATTTCCGTTTCCCTTAATCCCGCACGCCTATATTGTCGCCGGCCGCACGAGGCTCGCCCGCGCTCGCGCGGGTTTGATTGGACAATCGGCCTCCGGGGCCGGAGTTTCAGCGCCATGATCGCGAACAGCGCCAGATTTCTCATGCGGGCCGTACATCTCGCCCTGCTCCTGCTCCTTCTGGCGCCGGTTCTGGCAAGCGCCAAGGACCCGGTCACCCTCGATGCGATACGTGCCAAGGTCAGGCAGGACTATCCCGGCGTCCAGCAGCTTTCCACAAAGGCGCTGGCCGAGCGAATCGCGCGCGGCGCGCCGGTGGTGCTGCTCGATGTGCGCGAGAAACAGGAATTTGCGGTGAGCCGCATCAGGGGCGCGCAGCGCGTCGACCCCGGTATCTGGCGCTCGACCTTCATGAACAGGTTCGGCGACAAGCTGCGCGGCAAGACGGTGGTGTTTTACTGCTCGGTCGGCGTGCGCTCCTCCAGGCTGGCGGCCAGCGTTCAGGCCGCGCTCAAGGAACGGGGCGTCGGGGAAGTCTATAATCTCGATGGCGGCGTATTCGCCTGGCACAATGAGATGCGGCCGCTTGAAAACGGGCAGGGGGCCACGGACTTCGTGCATCCCTACGACAAATATTGGGGGAAGCTGGTGGATCGGCGCGCGCTTGTCTCCACGACGCCGAAATAGGGTCCTCAAACAGCGCAGCGGCAGGACAGATAAACTGGCTCTATTTGTCCGCCGCCTGTTTCGCCCATCTTGGCCACAGCGCGTAGCGGCCGATCAGCCCGAGGATTTTGGTACCCGCCAGAACGGTGCCTTTGAGGGTGCCCGAGATTTTTGAAACGCCGATGCGCGGGCGGTAACTCACCGGCACCTCCCTCGCTTTCAACCCCATCAGCGCGGCCTTGATCTGCATTTCGACCGTCCAGCCATAGTTGCGGTCCTGCATGGACAGCCGCCTGAGGGCCTGTGCGTCGATTGCCCGGAACGGGCCGAGATCCGTGTAGCAGGTGTGCCACAAGCCGTTCATGAGCTTGCAGGCCAGCCAGTTGCCGAAGCGCTGCTGGATGGTGAGCGCGCCTTTCTCGGCCCCGCCGGCGACGCGCGACCCGATGACAAGCTCATGGGTCCCCGACACGATCGGGTCGACAAGCGACCCGAGTTCCTCGGGGTGGTCGCTATAGTCGCCGTCGAGAAAGACGATGATGTCGCTCTGTCCGCATGCGGCGATGCCTGCGAGACACGCCGCGCCATAGCCGCGTTCAGGCTCCTGGACGACCAGCGCGTCATGCGCCTCGGCGATATCTCCGGTGCCGTCGCTCGAGCCATTGTCGGCGACGATGACCGCGTCCACCCAGTCGGGAATATCCGAGAGGACCTTAGGGATAGCCTCGCGCTCATTGAGCGCCGGGATGACGACGGAGATGTGTTTGCCGCCTCTCATGACGGCTCGCGCGCCTTGCGCGAGGAGTGCAGCGGGCGCCACAGCGACGCCGCCCAATGGCGCGCCTCCCAGGCGAGCAGCCCCCAGGCGGGCAGCCAGATGAGCCAGACAATGCGCCCGGTAAAGACCGTATAAGTCTGATGCGAGAGAAAATAAAACGCCGTGTAATAGAGCGGCAGGGTTGCGGTCAGGATCAGCAGGCCGGGCACCGGCCGGAGGGCAAGCAGCGGCAGAACCCACAGATAATACCAGGGGAACTGCGCCGGGGCGAGCAGGAACATGGTTGCGGTGATGACGAGCGCCTTGTTGACGGTATCCTGCGCGCTGCGTGGTTTTGCGCGGCATTGCCAGGCCACCACACCGCATATTGCAAGGATAATCGCCGCCCGCGCGAGGAAACCGGAACTCAGGGCTTCGATGCGCAATGCTTCCAGCAGCCAGCGCGCAAGCCCTTCGATCATGGGGAACGCGGCGGAGTTGGTTTTCCATTTGCTGGCATAGGCGGTGAACCCCGATGACGGGTCGAGGCCGGCCGAGACAATCGGCCAGGCAAACAGCGCGCCGCCCAAAAGCGCCAGCGCAATGGCGGCGGCCAGCCGTTTGGGTTTGTCCAGCATTCCGCGCCAGATAAGCGGCAGCAGGATGACGGGCCAGATCTTGACGCCCGCCGCCAGGGTCACGCAGGTGGTGGCGCTTAACGGGCGATGGCGGATCGCCAGCGCCAGGGCGCCCAGCACGAGCGGCACCGCAAGCGCATCCATATGAGCGGAATTGAACAGCTCCTTCAGCACGACCGGGTTCCACCAATAGAGCGCGGCCCACAGCGGCGAGCGCCCCAGATCGCGCAGCAGAAGAAGCAGCAGGGCGACGGAAACCAGATCGAATATGAGGATAATCCCGCGCCATGCGGTGAGGCTCCAGGGCTCCAGCCAATAGGCCAGCGCGAAGGCGCCCTGCGCCACGGGCGGGTAAATCGTGCGCAATTGCGGGTGGTTGACGCGGCCGAGCACAAGGCCGCTCTCGCGCCCCAGCCGCCCCAGCGCCATCAACTGAGGGTCGGCGGCCTTTGCCGCCTCGGGGGACTTGTCATAAGGGTTCAGGCCGCTGGCCGTCACCGCGCCGTCCCACAGATAACGCTGAAAGTCATCCTCCAGCGCCGGTTCGCTGGCAAACAGGATGAGGCGCATGGCGAGACCGGCGCCCAGCATGGCCCATACCACGCCCCCGGCGAGGCCGGGCTTCAGTCCCTGCGATGCCCTGATAAGCCAGGGCAGAGCCAGAAACACAGCCCCCCCCGCGGCCAGCCCTCCGGCGAGCCAGAACACCGGCATGTCCTTGACCTGATAGGCATAGCCGAACAGGGGCGAGGCGGCGGTGAAGCCGGCGACGCCCGCGAGCAGGCCGCAACCGGCCAGCGCCCAGCCGGTCAGCGCGGCGCGCGCGCCCGTCCGGCCCTGTTTTGAAGTTGCATTGCGCATTACGGCCGTGAACTTATCCGTGCGCGGCGGATTTGTGTGAATCAAAATGCATCACGGATGGTTCACGATCTCATTTTTCGCCGGCCGGCTCACCAGGAAAATCAGCGGGACAGCCGCGGCGGAAACCAGCGTATACAGGCCGAATGCATTGAGATAGCTGATCATGGTGGCTTGCCGGGCTATTTCTTCGGACAGCCGGGCGAGAGACTCCGCGCTGCCGGTATTCCATGCCCCGCTCACCCAGGGCAGCGCAAACGGCTTGGCAAACGGCGTCACCATTTCCGTCATACGCTCGTAGTTTATGGCCGTGGAGCGCACGATCTGCGTGACGGTGAGGGAAATGAAGAAGCTGGTGCCGATATTGCGCACCAGGTGATAGACGGCCGATGTTTCCGCTCTCACCGCCGCGGGCAGGGTGGAGAAAGTAGCGACCGTGAGCGGCACCCAGACCGTGCCCACCGCAAGCCCCTGAACCGTGCCGTTCAGAATCAGCTCGGTAAAGCTGACATTCAAATCGATCGTCATGAGCCACGCGCCCGCGATCGCCATGGCGGCAAAACCGGCCATCATGGTTTTGCGCGGGTATTTCTGGCCGATGAACATGGCCACGAAGAACCCGATCATGGCGCCGAACCCGCGCGAGCCCATCACATAACCGATCAGGGTATCGGGAAATCCGGCCTGATCGCGGAGCAGCGAGGGCATTATGATCATCGGCGTGAAGTTCAGCATCCCGAATATGAAGACGAGCAGGAGGCCGAGGGCATAGTTCCTGTTCCGCAGCAGGCGCAGATTGATGAACGGCGCTTTGGCCGTCATGGCGTGGGCGATGAACAGGTAGAATGCGAGTCCCGCAAGAAACGTCTCGATCAGAATTTCATTTGAGTCGAACCAGTCGAGACGCTGACCGCGTGACAGCACCAGTTGCGTCGACGCCAATGCCAGGGACAGAAGCAGGAACCCGGTCCAGTCAAGCGGTGTGGCTCCTTCGGGTTTGTCTCGCGGCAGAGCAAAGGTTATGCCCAGCGTGGCCAGGAAGCCGACAGGGGCAACAATGTAAAACGCCCCGCGCCAGGTATAGTGCTCGGCCACGACGCCGCCGATGACGGGACCCATAAACGCGCCCATCACGACGCCGATACCGAACAGCCCGACGGCCACCCCGTGCTGGCGTTTGGGAAACGTATCGAGAGTGAGGGTTTGCGCGACGGGAGTCATCGGTGCGCCAAGCGCCCCTTGCACAACGCGCCAGAAGATCAGTTCCTCAAGCGAATTCGCCGCGCCGCAGAAATAGGTCGCGACGGAAAAGCCCAGCACGGACCAGAACATAACGCGCCGCTTTCCGGCCCGCGCGACCAGCCAGCCGGCGGTCGGCGTGGCAACGGCTGTCGCCAGAATGTTGAAAGTCATGGTCCAGATAATCTCATCGGCGGTCGCCGACATCGCGCCCTGGAGCTGGGGAAGAATGGTCGAGACGATCAGAATCGTCGTGGAGTAGAGCGTCGCGCTCAGCACCACGGTGAACAGGATCATGTACCGGCGCGCGGGAGACAGGGCGCCGTCCGTCCCGTCGAAGGGTATTTCCGCCGCCGCGCTCTTTGCCATGCTTGAAATCGTAACCTTGTATATTGTATGCTATGCAACAGTAACTCTACTTACTAAATTTATCGAGGCCTGTCATGCCGGCGTCCGAAGAGCGCTATCTGGGTTTTCTCATCTCCGATGCGGCGCGGCTGCAGCGCACCATATTCGACCGGCGTGTGCGGCGGCTGGGTTTTACGCGCAGCCAGTGGCTCGCGCTGCGGCGCCTTGGCCGCCAGCCCGGAGCCAGCCAGTCGGAGCTTGCCGAGATGATGGAAGTGGAAAAGGCGACCGCGGGACGGGTTATCGACCGGCTGGAGGAAAATGGCTGGCTGGAGCGCCGGCCCGACGAAAACGACCGCCGCATCAAGCGCATTTACATGACGGCGCGGGGTCAGGCGGTCCACGACACCATTGGCCCGCTGGCCGAAGCGATGGTGGAGGAGGAGCTTTCCGGGCTCACCGGGGCCGAGCGCAAGCTGCTCACCGATCTGATGATCAATGTGAAGCGGCGGCTCCAGGAAATGGCGGAGGAAAACGAGCCGGTCGAGGCGACCGGATTTGAGTTGGAAAATGCCTAAGACATCAAATCCGCGTAAGGCGGCGCAAAGCCGGCCGGCAAAAGGCGAGGCTGCCCAAAGCGAGAAGACCAAAAAAAAATGGCTGCGGGTCGTGCTGCTTGGCGTTGTTCCGGCCATTGTCATCGCGGCCGCCGGCAATATGTGGTTGCGCGGCGCGCGCTATGTCTCGACCGAAAATGCCTATGTCAAAACCGACATCGCCAAGCTCGCGGCGGAGGTTTCCGGCAAGGTGATCGAAGTGCGCGCCCGGGCGCATACCCTGGTCGCGGCCGGAGATGTGCTGGTCAGGATCGACCCGCGCCCGTTTGAGCTGGCGCTTGCGCGCGCCGAGGCGGAACTGGACGCCTCCCGGCAGGATGTTCAGATGCTGCGCGAAACGCTTGCCGAGGCCACGGTTGAGCTTGAGGAAGCGGAGGACCGTTCCGCCTATTTCCGCAAGCGCTACCGCAGGCAGACGAAACTTGTCGCCCGCGGGATCGTTTCCGCCACCCGGAACGATGAGCTGGAAAACGACGCCAATACCGCTGAAGACAAGGTCATCATGGCGCGCCAGAAAATCCGCCGTATCCTGGCCTCGCTCGGCGGCGTTCGGGGCCGCCCCGTCGATCAGCACCCGCTTGTGCGCGCGAAAATCGCGGCCCTTGAGAGCGCCAAGCTCGATCTGGAGCGCACCTCGGTAAGGGCCCCCGTGAGCGGGACCGTCGTCACCGTGCCGCTGGTGGCCGGCGAGCAGATCGCCGCCGGCCAGCCCCTGTTCGCCATTGTCACCGACACCGCGCCCTGGGTCGACGCCAACTTCAAGGAGACGGCCCTGACCCATGTGCGGGTGGGGCAGGAGGCCTCGATCGAACTCGATATCTATCCCGGCCTCGCCTGGAAGGCGAAGGTGAAAAGCATCTCGCCCGCGACGGGGGCGGAGTTCGCCATCCTCCCGCCGCAGAATGCATCCGGCAACTGGGTCAAGGTGGTTCAGCGCCTTCCCGTGCGCCTGCAACTGGAGCCGCGCGCGGGAACGCCGCGATTGCGGGCCGGAATGACGGCCCAAGTCACCATCGACACCCTCCGCGAGCGTTCGCTGAGCGATATTCTGGGGAATCTTGTGGCGGCGGCGAAGGGCAAAAAACCAAATCCGTGAACATAGATTATGACTGAGCAAGCCAACACTCTCTTCCTCACCCCCCGGACTTGACCCGGTGGTCCATGCGGCCGGACGGCAATCTTCGGAAGGTGTGGTGAGCGGGCATGGATTACCGGGTCAAGCCCGGTAATGACGAGGGGAAGGAGGAACTTGCGCGCTCAGACCATCATGGAAAGCCGCTCACATGTTGCCGGATCGGCTTCGAGAGTTAGAATATTCTCCGCGACAAAGACTATAGGCGCGTGGGTGCGAATCCGCGCTGGCCTGATTATGCACTAGTGTCCGCTATTGCAGGAGAGCGCCCCAATGGCCGGTAGCCGTGCCTTAGCAGACAACAAGGGTGCGCCGCCCGCGCCGCGCCCTGTTTCGGACCGCCTCAAGGCGGCGCTTGTCGCGCCCGTCAAGGCGATGCGGCTGCGCTATCTGCCGCTGCTGATGGTCTATTTCGCTTACGGGGCGCTGGGTCTTGTCGGCATTGCGGAAAGCTTCTGGATCAAGCAGGCGCTGACCATGACCCCGGCCGAGCTTGCGGGCCTCGGCGTCTGGCTGACATTGCCCTGGACCATCAAGATGGTGTTCGGGCAGATCGTCGACTCGGTCGCGCTGTTCGGCTCGCAGCGGCGGGTTTATGTGTTCGCCGGCGCCGGGCTCGTCGCCGCCGGCCTCGTGATCCTGGCGGGAGCCGCGGGCGGCTGGTTCCCGGCCTTTGACCTCGACACCCTCTATGTGGCGGCGAAACTGGTGATCGTCATCGGCATCGTCTTTCAGGACGTGGTGGCCGACGCCATGAGCACCGAGGTGGTGGACCGCGAAAACCCCGACGGAAGCCCGCGCCCAAAGAAGGACATCGAGCATGACCTCGGCATGGTGCAGGTGCTTGGCCGTCTCGCCCTGACCTTCGGCATTTTCGCGGTGGCGGGCCTGGGAGGGTTGCTGGCGCAAATCTACTCCTACCAGAGCGTCTTCCTGCTCGGGCTCGCCATCCCGGCGATTTCCATTACCGGCGCGTTGCTGGTGCGCCTGGAGCGGGTGCCGGTGAAGCCCGTCGACTGGCGTATCCTGGGCGGCGGCGCGGCCTTCGGCGCGGTGGTGGCGGCGCTTGGGCTCGGCGGCGTGCCCTACAGCCAGGAGCTGATATTTCTCGTCTCCATGGCGGTTGTCGTCGCCATGCTGTTCGCGGTGGTCGGCGATCTGGAGGTCGCCGCCAAGCGCAAAATCTTCTTCGCCGCCATCATCATCTTCGTGTTCCGCGCCACGCCCGGCGTGGGTGAGGGCTATCGCTGGTTTTCCATCGACGTGCTCGGCTTCGACGAGGCGTTCTTCGGGACCCTGGCGCAAATCGGCGCGGGGCTGGCCATGGCCGGCACATGGCTCCTGGCCGACACCATCACCCGGCGGCCCGTCGCTTTGGTCCTGCTGTGGCTGACGGTGTTTTATGCAATCCTGTCGCTGCCCAATGTGGCGCTCGTCTACCGGGTCGATGAATGGACCAGCGAGATGTTCGGGTTCGGTGCGCGCACGATCGCGCTTATCGATACGGCGGCGGAATCCCCCTTCGCGCAACTGTCCATGATCCCCATGCTGACGCTCATCGCCATCCATGCGCCCGCCGGGCGCCGCGCGACATGGTTCGCCCTCATGGCGTCGCTGATGAACCTGGCCCTCGTCGCGGGCCAGTTGCAGACCAAATATCTCAATTGGGTCTTCGCCGTGGACCGGGGCCAGTATGGCGAGTTGCCGGTGCTGCTGGTGAGCGCGGTCATCATCGGTTTTGTCGCGCCGCTGACGGTCATCCTGCTGTTCGGCCGCAGGGCGACGTGAGACGGTGACATAACGCGCGCGCGCGTTATGCTCTTGCGCAAGATCAAGCCGCGCGCGTGCGTTATGCTCTTGCGCAAGATCAAGGGATTTTCCGCGCAATGATGCCAGTTTGAACCCATGAGCACACAGACCGACATTTTCCGGCGTCTGGTGTCGGACCGGCTGGGCGATCCGCCGGTTTGCCTTGCCCCCGACGCCACGCTGAAGGAGCTGGTCGAGCGCATGGAGAGCGAGACGGCGACGAGTGCGGTTATCGTCGACGAAAGCTGGCGTCCGGCCGGCATTATCACCGAGCAGGACGTGACCCGAAAGGTCGCCTTCCGGCTTGACCCCGAAACGCCCGTGTCGGAAATCATGACCACGCCGGTGGTGACCATTCACAATACCGACTATCTTTACCATGCGGTCGCTTTCATGCGGCGGCGCAGATTGCGGCATATTCCGGTGCTCAATGAGGAGGGCCTGGTGTGCGGCATGCTCTCGCTGAACGAGGCGCTCAGCTACCTCTCCGAGCGGACGCTGGAGCTCACGCGCCTTCTCACCCATGAGGCGACGCTGAAGGGCCTGAGGGCCGTCAAGACGGCGCAGGTCGAGTTGGCCGAAGCACTGTTCGAAGACAATGTGCCGGTGCCCGAAGTGCAGTCGCTCCTCACCGACATCAACCGCGACATTCACGCCCGCATCCTGCGCCGGCATCTGGCCGGAATGGAGACCGAGAAAAAATGGGGCAAGCCGCCGGTGGACTTCTCGCTCATCATTCTGGGGTCGGGCGGCCGGGGCGAAAACTTCCTGTTTCCCGATCAGGACAACGCCTTCATTCTGGACGACTATCCCGACGCCGACCATTCGGCGTTCGATCCTTTTTTCGTCGAACTGGCGGAACGCATGACGAAGGATCTCGATGCGGTGGGCCTGCCGCTGTGCCGCGGCCATGTCATGGCCACCAACCCGGTCTGGCGCAAGACGCTCACCCAGTGGCGCGATCAGGTGGCCTACTGGATGAGCTCGCGCTCACCCGCAACCTTGCGCTACTGCGATATCTTCTTCGACTTCGCGCATGGCTTCGGGCATGCGGAAAATGCCGCTCAATTGCGCGAATATGTCACCGCGATGGGTATGCGCAATCCCGGTTTCGTCAAAGATATGTTCGCCATCCAGGAAGGTCACAATGTGGCGCTCGGATGGTTCGGCAGGCTCCTGACGGAGACCGATGACGATGGCCATACAGGCATGATCAATCTGAAATACAACGGCACCCTGCCGCTGGTGGAGGCGGTCCGGCTGCTGTCCCTCAGGCATGGCATCGCGCAGACGTCCACACTTGGCCGCCTGAAGGGTTTGCGGACATGCAACGCCATTGACGATGATCAATATGACTATCTCACCGGCGGTCTCAATCATCTCACCCGGCTGCTGCTGCGCCAGCAGCTTGCCGATTTCAAAGCGCGGAATAAGGTCACGAACTTCGTGCCCAAAAACAGCCTCACCAGGCGCGAAAAGGAATATCTCGCCGATTGCTTCCGCGCCATTCAGGATTTGCGCGGCAAGCTGTCATCGGAATTTTCCGGGGAGTTCTAAAGCGGAAGGGACCGGACGGCCCCGGGGCGTCATAAATTCAACAAAGCGAGTTGCGATTTCGGCGCGGAACAGCTTAGGGTCAGGACTCATTAAGGGGTCCGGACCCGGGGTTGGCGGGACATTCCTGCGCTGAAACCTTGCAGCAGGGCATGACGGGCAATACATGGTCCTGAGAGGCCGGATCGGTTTGGGAGGTCATTGTGGGGAAATTCATAACGCTCGCCATCGCACTCGCATTTTTTGCCGCGGCAGACCAGGCATCGGGCGCGCCGATGCCGGTGAAGCCGGTCATCGCGGGTGATGAATCGCTGGTTGTTCGCGTTCAGGAATTTCAGATCCAGCTCGGCCTGTCCGACGGCCTGATCTTCTCTGCTCTTTCCAGACGCGGTTACAGCGATATCAGAATTACCAAAAGAAAACTGACCAAGGCGCGCGCCGAGGCCTGCAGGAATGGAAAAAAATACAAGATACAGATCGGATTTGACGGGGGTATTCGCAAGGTCGTGGAAATTGGCAGTTGCCGCCCGGCGATCAATGCTGAAACCGCGCGCAGAATATTGCGGCAAAAAGGCTTCCGGAAAATTCAGCTGGGCCCCGACGGCGCCGGTTTCATTGCCGCGGCCTGCCGCAACAACCGGCGCTTTCGCGTGTCTTTGGACCAGTTCGGAGACATACGGGGCGAAAAGCTGTTGGGCCGGTGCGGCAACATACTCACAAAATATGATGTGGCGGCGCTGCTGCGCGCGCAGGGATACAGCCGGGTCCGCGCGGAGCGCGGGCGCCGGGGCAGGTTTTCGGTCCAGGCCTGCCGGCGTGATGAAGCGGTGGTGCTGGAGGTGGGAAATGATGGCGCCATTCTGGGCGAGCGGCGCGTCGGGAGATGCGACCCGCCGATACACCCGGCCACAATTCCCGCCCTGCTGGCGCGCTACGGTTTCACGCGCATAGAAATCATCGACCGGCGGCTTCCGCGCTACATCGCCCAGGCGTGCCGCGACACTCAGCGCCTCGAGATCAGCATGAACCGTTTTGGCGAGATCGTCGGCGAGCGCTCTATCGGCCGCTGTGAACCGCCCTTGAGCGCAGCGGGTCTGAAGGTCATATTACGCGACGCCGGCTATGACGGGGTCAGGATTATCAAGGACAGGCCCGGCGGCTTCACCGCCGAGGTTTGCGAAGAGGGAGCCCGGTTCCGGCTGGAGCTTACGAGATATGGCGAGACCCTCTCCGAGCAGCGGCTTGGCGATTGCCCCTCGCGCAGGGTCAGGAAAATCCTGAAACAGTTTGAGAGGCAGGGTGTGACCGGCGCGACGATGTATGTCGAGGGCTGCCGCAAGAAGAAGCGGGTGAGGATTGAGCTCGATCAGCACGGGACCCCCGTCAGACGCAATGTCATAGGCCGGTGCCGTTAAGGGCCCGGGCTTCGTTCAGACCGGAAATTGGAGAATGATATGCTTCATGGAATAGGTTTCAGCTTGCGTGACCGCCTGCATCCCGCAATGCACGCCGCTTTCGCCTTCACATTCGCGGCGGCCCTTCTGGTTGGGTTCTCCGGGCCGCTCATGGCGCAGGAAAAGCTGACGCCGGCCCAGGAGACAACCATGGCCCAGTGTCTGGCGGGGTGCAAAAAAGGCGATGCAAACTGCCAGAATTCCTGCACCACAAAGACCGCCACGCCGGCCTATTTCAGCGCCGCGGGGTCATGCGTCAGGGCCTGCGCCGATGCGCTGGCGGGACCTGGACAGCCCGAACAGAGCCGCGTCGGCGACCTGGTTCAATGCGTGCGCGCCTGTAACTAGGGCGTATAGAGCATGATCCGTTCTTGTTGAATCATTTGGCCGGTTTCTACTCCGCCGCCGTCAGCTTCTTTACCTTCGCGGAGATGGTGTGGCGCAGCTTGTGGAAGCCGCGCGCGCCCTCAGACGTCATCCAGTTCATCTGGATGGAGCAGCGCTTGCCCTCGAACGGCCCGTGGCCATGCCATGAGTTTTCCGAGCGCTTGAACACCAGCAGCGTGCCGTTGTCGGGCGGGACTTCTTCGCAATAGTCGTTCAGGTCACTGCCGCCCCGGAGCATGCGCAGCTTGCCGCCTTCTTCCTTCCAGTCCTGGTTGAGATAGAGCAGGACGGTGATGATCTTGTCTTTTGAATCGGTATGGATTTTGCCGTCCGTGCTGCGGCAATATCCGCGCAGCGAATACATTTTGGGACGGCCCTCGAGAGAGACATTGAATTTGTTTTCGATTGCCTGCTCGAATTGCGGCCCGTCCATCTCATCGATGAGCGCCTGAACCGCGGGGGGGACATCGATGCTGTCCAGCGGATAGGAGCCGCCCTTGAGCGTCGGGTAGGACGAGACGACTTCCTGAAGAGTGTCGGCGGAAAGAAAATTCGGCACAACCGTATACTCGAACGGGTTCGTGCGAAGACCGGCCTGCTTCAGGAGATCGATATTCAAAAGGGCCATTCCGGTAATATCCTTGTCTGCCGCGCGGCGTTTATCGCCGGCGCCATCGCCGCTCGATTTCGCCGGCAATTTGCGCGGCGGAGTCTAACGGCCTATAGGCCCAGGTTTCAAGCTGCGTAAAAGTTTCCGGTAATTTTCGCGTTGCGCCATATCGCCGCAAACTTTCATGGAACCTGCTGAATTTCGCCGACCCGCCGTCCGGCTCGAATACATAGACGGGCTTGCCGCTCGCGCAGGCTTCCCCCGTCATGTTGATGGAATCCGCAGTGACGACGAATATATCGGCATGGGCGAGCCAGCTCTCGTAAGGGTTTGTCCCGGCCCCCTCCCAGACGACCCGCCCGGCGCCCGACGTGGCTGAAAGCACGGCCTCGAGGGCATGGGAGGGCGTGCGGCGCGATGAGGTGACCAGGAAACTCGCGCCAAGCGAAGCCATTGAGGCAAGCGACAGGGCCAGCCGCGCCGAATCGGCTTGCGTGAAGCCATAGACCGAATTGGGCCCGCCGAGCACGACCGCGACGCGGGGGGCCGGCAGCGGGGCGATATCTTCGGGCAGTTTCGCGCGCAGGCGCGCAAGGCGGTCCGGCGAGAACCCGTGCGGCGCGGTGAGCGTGTGAATGACATTCTCCCCGGTCAGTTTGTCATGGGCCGGAACGGCGATGAGATCCGCCGTGCCCGCGCCCGTGCGCGGGTCCTGGATCACAACCGTGTAGGTGTCCGGGGCGGCCTTGCGCAGGGCGCGGAGCGCCGGGATGCTCAAACGTCCCGTCGCCAGCGCGATGTCGGGCCAGGGCGGCGCGAACTGGCTGCCGTCGCGGCCGAAGCGCTCGGCCGGATCGACCGGACCCCAGGGCGCCAGCAACCGCCATATCCCGCGCGGGGTTAGGCGCTTGATTTCGATATTCGCGCCGATGGCCTGCGCCACCCCCGCCACCTGGACTTCCATGCCGGCCTTGCCGTCGGTGATGATCCAGGCCCGGCAGCCTTTGGTTTTGCGCTCAGAGCGGCGGGACATGGGAAAAACCTTTTTTCGGCAATATTAGGGAAGAATAGGCGCTCATCTATTTGCAGATTGTTCTCAGATGCGTAATATCATTGCGCGCGGCGGGTCCGGTCCCGTTGTGCGGCCTGCATTCAGAGTACATTTAACAGAACCGTGGTCATTTGATAGGACACAAGGGATGATTGCCGCCCGCCTCGACAGGACCGACTGGCTGATCCTTAAGGAGATGCAGAGCGAAGGGCGCATCACCAATGTGGAGCTTGCGCGCCGGGTCGGCATTTCCGCCCCGCCCTGCCTGCGCCGCGTGCGCGCCCTGGAAGAAGCCGGCATCGTGAGCGGCTATTGCGCCGTGCTTGATGAAAAGAAGGCTGGCTTCGATGTCACCGCCTTCGCCATGGTCGGGCTTCAGAGCCAGTCGGAGGCCGATCTGGTGGCCTTCGAGGATCGTGTCCGCAACTGGTCGATCGTGCGCGAATGCTTCATGCTGTCGGGTGAGATCGATTTCATCCTGAAATGCGTTGCCCCGGATCTCGGCG
The DNA here is from genome assembly GCA_002897995.1 of bacterium BMS3Bbin10. GTDB lineage: Bacteria > Pseudomonadota > Alphaproteobacteria > Rhizobiales > Methyloligellaceae > UBA2767. The sequence continues at coordinate 39,635 of BDTT01000029.1, forward strand.
CGTTTCAGGATTTCATCATCAACGAGTTGACCGCGGCTCCCAATGTGGACGCCGTAAAGACATCGCTCGCCATCCGCCGGTCCAAATTCGCCTCGGGCGTTCCCATTGAAGATGAGCAGGTGGCAGGTTAGCGGCGCACAGACGCACCGTCCGAAGGGTTTGATCTGATTGAGTTCGACCTAGTGTCCGGACGCGTCCCCCTCGCGCTCCATGGCGTCTTCCGCTTCATCGAGCATGCGGCGCTTGTCCGAAAAGCGGATGATGCGCTGCGCGGTTTCGCGTGTCATTCCATCATAGCGCCGCATGAGCCCGGCGGTGTCATTGGATGGCTGGCGGGTATGGCTTTCCTTCAGCTGCAGCAGGGCCGTGAAGGTTCCCGGCGCCAGCCCGTGCGCCTTGCACAGGACCATCAGGGCCGGGATATGGGCCTCGAACAGGCAATGCTCGAGCATGGTCTCGTTGAGCTGTGTGATTTTCGAGAAATGCTCCAGCGTTTCCTCGATATTTCCCGCTCTTGCGGCGTCGAAAAGTGCTTTTTCATCTGTCGGAGTTACCTGCCGGTCGGCGGGAACGGTTTCATCGGGGTCTTCTGCGGGCTGACCGGAGGGATCGGGATCGCGCGGGATCGCTCTTGGAGCCGGGGGCTTCGGCTTGCCGGGTTTGTCCGCCACGCGATTCTCTTCCGTCATCAGGAAGGATTCAGCCACTCCCTGCCAGAATCCGGCCTCCGCCAGCCGCTTCAGGCGTGTCAGGGGGCTCGGCGCCAGATCGGGGCGCAGACTGAGCGCAAACTGCATTTCACTACTTTTTTGCGCCACCTCGGTCAGACGCGTCAGACCTTCAGGAGAAAACTGCGCGCCCATGTTGCCGGCCATTGTGGCGAGAACCTGTTCGCCGCCGCGCTCCATGAGAAGATCGGTCACCGGGGGCGTCAGATTGCGGCGGTGAGCGGTGGCGATCAGGTGGTCTTCTTCGACCTGTCCGATGATTGACATGAGTTCGCCATCACGCAGGCATGGGGAGTATTGAAGGACAGGACGGGCAACAATGATTTCATCGCATGCCAGGCGTTGCAGCAATTCTCTGGGTACGCCCCCGGCCCTGGAAATACGTTCCGCCAATCTGGCGCGGGTCAGGGTATCGCCGGCAAACGCCATGCGTGTCATGACATCGCCAAACGTGTCCTGATCTTCCACGGACTGCCGGTCCGCGGTCATGAAATATAAATCCACGACGCGATCGATAAGCTCAGTCCCGCTCTCTCCGGAGCGGGACTGGAAAAGATCGTCAATTTCGTCGAGACACTTTCGTGTCTGAAGCATTTCCGCCACCCGATAACCTAAAACAGATACAGTATGTCAGGCGTTGGTTTCCAATGTTCTAAGGATTCCAATTCGATAAAAGAATTTCTTCGCGCCCGCCCGCCCGGTTCGGTTGGTTCCAGGCAGGAGGAAATACACTCTGTCGCATGTATTAAGAATTTCAGCCTATTGCGGCGTTTCCATATCCTGGGGCGCGCCGGGTAATTCATGATGCGCCCGCCACAGATTCTGATTTTCCGGAAGCGGAGAAGATTGATTGTCGCCCTCTGCGCTGCAGCGGATCTTGAGGAAGCGCAGGGTTCGATTGGCGTTTGCGGTGCTCAACGCCTCATATTCGCGCATGGCGCGCGCCACGTCCCGCGCGGGGATGCCTTCCTTGCCGTTGCGTGTCTGCAACAGCATCAGGAATGTTGTGCTCTTGAAACCGCTGGCCTTGCAAATGATCCCCAGCGCCGCGACGTCCGCCTTCAGGAGGCAATATGAAACCATTTGATCATTCAGGCCCGTGAGCACCGACAGGGCGTGGACCGTTTCGGGCAATCGCTGCGCCCTGGCGAGCTGAATGATTTCGTCTTCGGTCAACTGATCCTTCTGAGCGCGCATTTGCAGCTCGTCATTGGAATTCTTCAGGCCTTCCAGGTCGAGATTTTCCGTACCCTTTTCAATGAGCGAGTCGAGTTCCGCCATGTCGGCGCGGGTATATTTGCCCGCCATTTCAGACTTGAGCCGCTGTGCGACGCGCTGTTTGATTTTGACCATGAGTTCGGGCTGCACGTCCTTGCGCGTGCCGAGCGCCGTCAGCAACTCGGCATTGTCGCGCGCCTTTTCGGCCAGTGAGACAAGGCAGTCATTGGTGAACTCCGCGCCCTGGTTTTTTGTGACCTCCAGGAGAACCGGGTTTTCGCCGCGCTCGACGATGACATCCGTCACCGGCGCCGCCAGAGAATCGCGCTTGGCGATCGCATGCAGGTGGGTCTGGCCTTTGGTCTGGGCAATCCGCACCAGATCATCGTCGGTCAGCACCCGCGAGCGCTCAAGCACCGGTTTGGCGACGGTAATGTCATCGCCCGCCAGCCGGCAGACCAGATGCCGCGGCGCCTTGTCTATGCTTGAAATCCGTTCCGAGAGTTCGGCGCGCGCCTCGACTTCAAGCTCATAGGCGATGCGTTCCATGACATTGCCGAAAGTCAGGACATCGTCAGGCGACTGCTGGTCGTTTGTCAGGAAGAACAGATCGGTGACGCGATGCAGGACTTCGCGTCTCTTGTCACTTGAAGATTCGGTGGACAGAGCTTCGATTTCGAGCAGACAAGATTGGGCGTTCTGCATGGCTTCCTGTCCAATCGCGAAAGGCCGGCCAAGGTATTTCTGGCGCATTGGTACAGAAGAGTGTCACCAAAAATTGAATTCTTTGCTAACAACGGGCCGCCGAATGCTGCACTGAAGGTGACGCAGGCGGTGCAATTCGCGCAGCCGATGGATGGATCTAACCCCGGAGGTCAGGAAAACGTTACGGTCAGGATTTCATAACATTTTCCGCCGCCCGGCGTGGACACTTCGACGGTATCGCCCTTGGACTTGCCGATGAGCGCCCGGGCTATCGGGGACGAGATCGAAACCTTCATTTCCTTCAGATCGGATTCGATTTCGCCGACAATCTGGTATCTGACCTTTTTCTCGGTATCCTCGTCGATCAGCGTGACCGTGGCGCCGAACTTGATCTGGCTGCCGGAAAGTTTTGACACATCGATAACCTCGGCGCGCGACAACTGGTCCTCCAGATGGTTCACCCGCGCTTCGGTCATGCCCTGTTCTTCCTTGGCGGCATGATATTCAGCATTTTCCGATAGATCGCCATGGGCGCGCGCTTCGGCAATCGCCGCAATGATGCGCGGGCGTTCCACTGTCTTCAGATGCCTGACTTCAGCCTCCGCCGCAGCATAGCCATCGGCGGTCATTGGCGCCTTTTCCATCGTAGTTTCCATATCCTTTGTCGGTTTCAGCGAATAGGTATGCTAGGGTCTTTTCGATTTTGATGGAATCAAAATCGGACCCTAGTTCCTTGATGTAACGTGCTTCTTACCGGAAAACCGGTTCCCGTCCCCGCCTTCGCGGGGGCATGCTTTTCCAAGAAGCACTCTGGGTCATGAGTCCATGGCCCGGGCCACAAGCATTCCCGCGAGGCGGCAAATCAAACCTCCGGGTTCCTGCTATTTCTGGTCAGAAACGTAGCTTTGAAGCGGTGCGACTCTCAATATATCGGCGCTCACAGCTTCGATGGCCCTGGTCACGGCAATCGCGCCCTGGAGGGTTGTATAATAGGGTATGTGGTAGAGCAAGGCGGCACGCCGGAGCGATTTACTGTCGGCCAGCGCCTTGGCGCCTTCGGTCGTGTTGAAGACAATATTGATGTCGCCGTTCTTTATGGCGTCGACCGCGTGGGGCCGGCCTTCGAGCACCTTGTTCACCTTCTCGCAGGGAGTGCCGTGGGATTCCAGGTGGCGCTTGGTCCCCCCCGTCGCGATGATCCTGAAGCCCATCTCCAGCAAGGTACGCACCGGCGCCACGATGCCTTCCTTGTCCGCGTCCCTGACAGAAACGAACACGGTGCCCGAGGTTGGCAGTTTTGCGCCGGCACCGATCTGGCTCTTTGCGAATGCGGCCGTATAGTCCGTGTCGATTCCCATGACCTCGCCGGTCGAACGCATTTCGGGGCCCAGAACCGGATCGACGCCCGGGAACCTGGCAAACGGAAAAACCGCTTCCTTGACGGCGATATGATCGAATTTGCGCTCCTTCAGCCCCATGCCGGCCAGCTTCTCGCCGGCCATGAGCCGGGCGGCAATCCCGGCGACGGGAATGCCGATCGCCTTGGCGACGAAGGGGACCGTCCGGCTGGCGCGCGGATTGACTTCCAGAATGTAGATTTCCTCGCCCTTGATGGCGAATTGCACATTCATCAGTCCCACTACGTTTAGCGCCCTGGCAAGTGCCTCGCTCTGGCGTTTCAGTTCTTCGATTATTTTGTCGGGGAGGGTATGGGGCGGCAGCGAGCAGGCGCTGTCGCCGGAATGAACACCCGCTTCCTCGATATGCTCCATGACGCCGGCGATGAAAACGTCTTTGCCGTCGCACAGCGCGTCGACATCCACTTCCGTCGCGTCGCGCAGATAGCTGTCGATCAGCACAGGGCTGTCGCCTGAAACATTCACGGCTTCGTTGATGTACCGGTCGAGCTGGGAGTGATCATGGACGATTTCCATGGCCCGGCCGCCCAGCACATAAGAGGGGCGGATGACAACCGGGAAGCCGATTTTCTCGGCAATCGCCTTGGCTTCCGCGCCGCTGCGCGCGATGCCGTTGCGCGGCTGCAATATGCCGAGCTCGTCGATCAGTGATTTGAACCGGTCGCGGTCTTCGGCCAGATCGATGGCATCGGGGGAGGTGCCGAGTATGGGCACGTTTTCCCGCTCCAGCGCCGCCGCCAGCTTGAGCGGCGTCTGCCCGCCAAATTGCACGATGACGCCCTTGAGCGTGCCCCTGGATTGCTCCACGCGCACGATTTCCAGCACGTTCTCTTCCGTCAGCGGCTCGAAATAGAGCCGGTCGGAGGTGTCATAGTCGGTGGAGACCGTTTCAGGATTGCAGTTGACCATGATGGTCTCATAGCCCGCGTCCGACAGCGAAAAGGCCGCGTGGCAGCAGCAATAGTCGAATTCGATGCCCTGGCCGATGCGGTTCGGTCCGCCGCCGAGAATAATGATTTTCTGTCTGTCCGAGGGTTGCGCCTCGCATGACGGCGCGCCCGATAAACCGGTCTCATATGTGGAGTACATATAGGCGGTAGGGGACGCAAATTCCGCCGCGCAGGTGTCGATGCGCTTATAGACGGGATGCACGCCTGATTTAACGCGCCGGGCCGTTACCTCGCGCGGCGTCATCCCCGCCAGTTCGCCCAAACGCTCATCGGCAAAGCCCATGGCCTTCAGGCCGCGCAGGGCGTCGGCCTCGTCGGGCAGGCCCTCGGCGCGAATCTTCGCCTCCATTTCGACGATGTGCTGGATCTGATCGAGGAACCACGGGTCGATCTTGCAGGATTCATGGATTTGCGCCTTGTCCACGCCCAGCCTCAGCGCCTGCGCCACCTGGAGCAGCCGGTCCGGCGTCGCCGTGCTCAGGATCGAGCGAATGACATTCTTGTCGTCGCCCTGGCCCAGGCCTTCAAACTCCACATCATTGAGCCCGGTCAGCCCGGTCTCCATGGAGCGCAGGGCCTTTTGCAGGGATTCGGCAAATGTGCGGCCGATGGACATGGCCTCGCCAACCGATTTCATCGAGGTGGTGAGATTGGGCTGCGCGCCGGGAAACTTCTCGAAGGCGAAGCGCGGGATCTTGGTGACCACATAGTCGATTGCCGGCTCGAACGAGGCCGGCGTCGCGCCGCCGGTGATGTCGTTCTCCAGCTCGTCCAGCGTGTAGCCGACCGCGAGGCGCGCCGCGACCTTGGCGATGGGGAAGCCGGTCGCCTTGGACGCCAGGGCGGAAGAGCGCGACACGCGCGGGTTCATCTCGATGACGATAAGGCGTCCGTTTTCCGGATTGACCGCGAACTGGACGTTCGAGCCGCCGGTTTCCACCCCGATCTCGCGCAGCACCGCTACGCTAGCGTTGCGCATGATCTGATATTCCTTGTCGGTGAGCGTCAGGGCCGGCGCGACGGTGATGGAATCGCCGGTGTGGACGCCCATCGGGTCCACATTCTCGATGGAGCAGACGATGATGCAGTTGTCGTCCGTGTCGCGCACGACCTCCATCTCATACTCTTTCCACCCGATCACCGATTCCTCGATCAGCACCTCGGATGTGGGCGAGGCGTCGAGGCCGCCCTCGACGATTTCGAGGAATTCTTCCCTGTTATAGGCGATGCCCCCGCCGGTGCCGCCCATGGTGAAGGAGGGACGGATGATGGTGGGAAGGCCGATTTGCTCCAGCCCCGTCATGGCTTCGGCCAGATTATGGGCGATGACCGCGCGCGGCGTTTCCAGGCCGATTTTCGTCATCGCCTGGCGGAACAGATCGCGGTCTTCCGCCTTGTCGATGACCTCGGCGCGCGCGCCGATCATCTCCACGCCGTATTTCTCGAACACGCCCATCTTGTTGAGCGACAGGGCGGTGTTCAGCGCCGTCTGTCCGCCCATGGTCGGGAGCACCGCGTCGGGGCGCTCCTTCTCGATGATCTTGGCGACGATTTCAGGGGTGATGGGTTCGATATAGGTGGCGTCGGCGAGATCCGGGTCGGTCATGATCGTTGCCGGATTGGAGTTTACCAGAATAATCCGGTAGCCTTCTTCCTTGAGCGCCTTGCAGGCTTGGGTGCCGGAATAATCGAACTCGCAGGCCTGGCCGATAACGATCGGTCCGGCCCCTATGATCAGGATCGACTCTATGTCTGTGCGTTTGGGCATTGGCCACGTGTTTGGGTGTTTCGCAGGCGCTTATATAGGAACCATGGGCGAGAGCAACAGGAGTTGTGCGCGCAAGTAGTGAATAACCGGTCGCGCGCGCGACCTTTCAGCCCTCCGCGCCATGTTATGCTTAAGGGTCTTTTTAGAATTTCGCAGGGCCAGCACGTGCCGTCACCATCTTCCTCATTCCCTCTCATACTCGATTCGGTGACCGAACTGCCCGCCCGCGCGCCGGGGCCGGTTCTTCTGACAGGCTCTCATGGCGGGGTCTATGCGGCGCAGTTTGCGCTCGCCAGGGGCATACGGGCCGCGCTCTTCCACGATGCGGGTATCGGCAGGGACAATGCGGGCATTGCCTGCCTTGAGATTTTTGCACGCCTTGGCCTGCCCTGCGCGGCAGTAGACTCATGGAGCGCGCGCATCGGCAATGCGGGCGACATGATGGAGAGGGGCAGTGTCTCGCATGCCAATCGCGAGGCTGGGGCCCTGGGGGTTGAGGCCGGGATGGGCGTTGTGGAAGCCCTCGCCGCGTTTCAGGGGAACCGGGCCGCACCCGGCGCGGGGGAACTCCTGGAAGGAATAACGCCTGGAGAGGAAACCCGCGCCGCACTGGACATCAAAGGCGCGCGCCGCCCCGTCTGGCTGCTGGACTCCGCCTCGCTCATTTGCGCGCGCGATGCAGGGGCGGTCGTCGTCACCGGGTCTCATGGCGGCCTGCCCGGCAACGACCCGGCCCGCGCCGCAAGGGCTCACCTTTTCTGCGCCCTGTTCAACGATGCCGGTATCGGCAGGGACGAGGCCGGTGTGCGCCGTCTGGGCGCATTGGAGGAAAGGGGCATCGCGGGCGCCGCGGTCGCGGCGCAGTCCGCGTGCATCGGGGAGGCGGCCTCGACCCTGGAGACCGGCATTCTTTCGCGGGTGAATGCGCTTGGCGTGAGGCTTGGCGGGGCTGAAGGAATGACGGCGCGCGAATTCGTTGAACTGGCCGCCCGCCATGACACGGGCCGGGGCTGATTGGCATGCCCGCGCTCATGAAAATGGCCGGGGCGCTCACCCCGGCCATCCGCGTCATACAATGTACAAAATCCGCGGATTTACGCAGCCTGCCTGAGCCGGTCGGGGAGGGTCGCGGCATAGCTGGCGCGCTTGGAAAATGCGTCGCGGAAGCGCGCGACATTGGGCGCAGCCCCCAGCAGGTCCGCGCCTTCGGGCATGGACGCCACATAGTCGAGGATCGGCAGCAGAAAAAAGTCCGCGATATAGGGAGTTTGCCCGAGGAGATACGGCCCGTCCTCAAGTGCCCCGTTCAGGATTTTCAGCGTATCGCGGACTTTGGGGAGCGCCTCGTTGATGGCTTCCATGTCCGGCGCGCCGTCCTCGGTCTGCGGGAAGGCATATTTGATAATGTAGTTGCGGGTAAGATGCGTCGCCACATAGTCGTTGGAGGCGCTGATCCACTGCTCCATGACCGCCGCCTGACGGCGCTCGCCGGGCACCAGTGCGGGGCCTTCGAATGTGTCGTCGATATAGCGGCAGATGGCGGAGGCTTCAAACAGCACAAAACCATCGTGACGCATTGCGGGCATCCGCCCGAAAGGGTGGAGCGCCAGATGCGCTTCGCTTTGCAGGTCCGCTATGCCGTTCGGGTAATCGAATGTGAGATCGTAATCGGCGCCTTTCTCCATGCAGGCAATGCGGCAGCTGCGAACGAATGTGCTGAGATCCGCGCCGATTATTTCCAGTTCAGACATGACAGAGTGCTCCCTTGAAAAGGTTTGCGGGGTGGGGGAAATGAGAGTGAAAGCGGCCGGGACCCTTCAGCCGGTCATTGCCTTCATGGCTTGCGCCATATCTTCGGGTGTTATGTCGCGCATATGGGGTTTGCTCCTGACAATGCAGCCGCAGCCCTTCAGGGCTCAAAAGGGGGGCGAGCCGGGCTGCCTGCGCGCATGGTCGGAGGGGAATAAAATATGTTCAAGAACATATTTTCATTTCGGTCTAGGGTGGCGTTCACAATGCCGTAAACAGGCAGGAACCTGGAGTTTTGCCATGCCCTACACGTCCCGGCACAAGGAAGAAACCCGCAGGCGGATCGTCGCCAGCGCGCGCAGGCTGTTTAACAAGCGGGGCTTCTCCGAGGTTTCCATCGATGAGATTATGGGCGGGATCGGGCTCACCCGGGGCGGCTTCTACAACCACTTCGCCACCAAGGACGAGCTGTTTGCCGAAGCTCTTCGCGATATGCTCGACAACCCGCCGAAACAGACCTTTGACGGCGTGGAGATCGATTTCCGCGCGCCGCCGGACGTGCTGGCGCGGCGCATTATCGGCAGTTACCTGTCCCGCTCGCATTTCGACGATGTCGAAGGCGGCTGCCCGATGATTGCCCTCCCTTCAGACGTGGCGCGTGGCGGCGAGCCTGTCAAACGCGCCTACCGGCAGGTTCTGGACGCCATTATCGGCGTCTTCCAGGCAAGCCAGGAGAACCGTTCCGCGGATGCCCGCGCAAGCGCGGTTACGATGGCGACGCTGTGTATCGGCGGCATGGTTCTGGCGCGCGCGGTCGATGATGACCGGTTCGCCGCGGAGATCAGGGACGTGGCCATGAACCGGGCTCTGGAAGCGGGCGGCTGGGACGCCGGGGCGCCATCGGTGGCTGCCGAATGACATTGGCGCATACCAGCCGCGCAACCGGTCATGCGAGCATGTTCGCGGCGCTTTCGATCGGCGCCGTCATTCTCTTCGCGGACGCAAACCCGGCCGCGGCCTTCTGCGTTGAGAACCGGACGCAGGCGCGTCTGTTTTTCACGGCGCGTCTCAAGGGCGAGGCGGACAAGGGCCTCATTTTCCGGCGCTGGGTGGAAGGCGGGAACACTGCCTGCGGCGCGCCGCGGCGCGGCCCCGGCATATTGGAAGTCTCTGTCTTTGCCGCAGAAGATTCGGTTGAAGGCTGCGGCGATGAAATCGCGGCGGAGGGGACGCTTCGGCTTCAGGAATTTTCCCAATTCGACAATTGCATCTGGGACAAATGAGCCGGCGAGGGAACCCTGCCAGGCCGGCCGGTTCCGCCGCGGCTCCTACTCTTCGCTCGCGGGCTTGCCTTTCGCCTCGCGGATGAAATCCATGAACCGCTCAAACAGGTAATGGCTGTCCTGGGGGCCGGGCGAGGCTTCGGGATGATACTGCACCGAGAACACCGGCTTGCCCTTCAGGCGAAGGCCGCAGTTCGATCCGTCGAACAGGGAGATGTGGGTTTCCTCAATCCCCTCGGGCAGGGTGTCGCGGTCAACCGTGAAGCCGTGGTTCATGGAGGTGATTTCCACCTTCGATGTCGTAAAGTCCTTCACCGGGTGGTTGGCGCCGTGATGGCCCTGATGCATTTTCGTGGTTGTCGCACCAAGCGCCAGCGCCAGGATCTGGTGGCCGAGGCAGATGCCGAAGACGGGCAGGCCGCTCGCCACCAGCTTTTTGATCTCAGGGACCGCGTATTCGCCCGTCGCCGCCGGGTCGCCGGGGCCGTTGGAGAGGAAAATGCCGTCGGGCCCCCGCGCGAGGATGTCTTGCGCGCTTGCCGTGGCCGGCACCACGGTGACTTTGCACCCGGCGCTCGCCAGGCAGCGCAGGATGTTGCGCTTGAGACCAAAGTCGATGGCCACCACGTGAACTTGCGGATTGTCCTGCCGCCCATAGCCCGCATCGAGCGTCCACAGGGTCTCATCCCATTCGTAAGATTGCCCGCAGGTAACTTCCTTGGCGAGATCGAGCCCCTCGATGCCGTGCCACTCCGACGCTTCTTTTTTGAGCGCATCGATATCGAACGCGCCTTTTTCGTCATGGGCGATGACCGCATTGGGCATGCCGTTGTCGCGTATCAATGCGGTCAGGGCGCGGGTATCGACGCCGCAGATGCCGACAATGCCGCGCGCGGCGAGCCAGTCGTCCAGATGCTGCAGGGCCCGGTAATTGGAGGGGTCGGTGATGGAGGCCCGCAGGATACAGCCGCGTAACCCCGACGTGGCGGCCAGATTCGTGGTTTCGATGTCGTCCGGGTTGGCGCCGACATTGCCGATATGCGGGAAGGTGAAGGTGATGATCTGCCCCGCATAGGAGGGGTCGGTCAGGATTTCCTGATAGCCGGTCATGGCGGTATTGAAGCACACCTCGCCAACGCCCTGTCCGCTCGCGCCGATGCCCGTTCCCTCAATAAGCGTGCCATCGGCAAGCGCCAGAACGGCGGTGCGCCGAGGCGCCGGCCAGTTCATGGCTTTTTGTGCGTTCTGCATTGCCGGGCCTGTTTCGCTCATCGGGTCCGCAAGTTGTACAGCCAGGATCGCCCTGTGGGAATGTTTGCGCATCCTGCCCGCGCCGGCCGGTGAGCGGCTAAATTGGCCGGACAGTACGGGATGACAACGGTACGGTCAATTGATTCATAATATTTTTTCTTATTATAAATCAACATGTTACGCTGAAAAAACGTGTTGCTTTCCTGGCCAGCCATGCATTACGCTATGGCCGGTCAAAACTGCGGAATGAAGAATCCAATGCGTGACGAAATCAATCGGGCCCTGAAGGCCGCAATAAAGATGCAGGACAAGCGCCGCATGTCCACCTTGCGCCTTGTCAGCGCCGCGATCAAGGACCGCGATATTGCCGCGCGCTCCAGCGACAAGAAGTGCGTGTCCGACTCGGAGGTCATGGAAATCCTGGCCAAGATGGTCAAGCAGCGCCATGAGTCCATCAAGACCTATAATGAAGGCGGGCGCCCCGAGCTGGCGCAGCAGGAGCAGGAGGAAATCGACATCATAAAGTCGTTTCTTCCCAAGCAGCTGTCCGAAGACGAGATCCATAACGCCGTCGTCTCCCTGATGGAGGAGATCGGCTGTGCGGGCCTGAAGGACATGGGCAAGACCATGGGCGCGCTGAAAGAGCGCTATACCGGCCAGATGGACTTCGCGAAAGCGAGCCAGATCGTCAAGGAACAGATACAGGAACGCTGCGGGTAGGGGGCATTTCTCCGCCAGCCATGCCCGGCGCGATCAGGATGCCCCGCCGCGGGCGCGCGCGATCTCAGAACCCTTCAAATTTTGCAAAGCCCGAAACCGGTTCGCGCCCGGTGCGAAGGGCGTTTTCCGGGGCGCCGTCGTCCGCATAGCCAAGCGCCATGCCGCACACCAGTTCCTGCGTATCGGGAATCTCCAGAACCTGCGCGACCACACGGTGATATTGCACCCAGGCGGCCTGCGGGCAGGTGTCGAGGCCGGCGCCCCGCGCGGCGATCATGATATTCTCCAGAAACATGCCATAGTCGAGCCAGCTACCCAGTTCGAGCAGCTTGTCGATGGTGAAGATGAGGCCGACGGGCGCGCCGAAGAAGATAAAATTGCGCCCGTGCTGCCTGTGGGTTTTTTCCCGCTCCCCCTTCTCGATGCCGAGCAGGCCATAAAGGTCCCAGCCGACCTTGCGGCGGCGGGAAATATAGGGTTCGGGGATTTCATCCGGGTAATATTTATACGAAAAGCTGTGCTTGTCCGCTTCGGTTTCGTGGGCGTGCAATACGGCTTCGCAGAGCCTGGTTTTCGCATCGCCCGCGAGCACCCGCACCTTCCAGGGCTGCGTGTTGGTGCCGCTCGGCGCGCGGCTCGCCACCTCGAGTATGTGCTCGACAAGTTTGCGCGGCACCGGCCTGGGCAGAAAGGCGCGCACCGAACGCCGGCTCGTTATGGCCTTGTCGACGTCATTCAGCATGAAACTCCCCTCATTCGCGGGGCACTTTAGTCCGGCAGTCCCGCCGCCGCCATAGGGCGCCAGGAAAATGATTGCGGCGGAGCCCCGGAAAACAAGGCTCCGCCGCGGTTCCATTCACGCCGGCAATATTTGCGCTTTCCCAGATCGCTTCATGTTTTGATGGAATC
>BDTT01000030.1 GCA_002897995.1 bacterium BMS3Bbin10
CGTCCCGCATGCGCTGTTCTTTCTTCCCGACTTCGGCGGCGGCGGCGCACAGAGGACGCTGATCAATCTTGTTGCCGCGATTCCGGCGGACCTTCTGGAAGTTGAGTTTGCAGTTGTCGATTCAAGCGGGCCGGCTTCACGCTGGGTGCCTCCAGGGCTCGCCTATCACGACCTTGGGGGGTGCGGGACGATGAGAGCGCTGCCCTCGCTGGCGCGGCTTATCAGGTCAAGCAGGCCAGATGTGGTAATTTCGACCATGCTGCATGCTAATATCGTGACCTTCGCCGCAACCCGGCTGGCGGGGGCTAACTCTACTCTCATACTCCGCGAGACCAACTCGCACCGCGCCCAGCGCGACCTGAGCCGGGGTTACCGGTGGCTTGGAGGCATTGCCTACCGTCGCGCCGACCTGGTGGTCGCGCTGTCGGAAGGCGTGCGCCGTGAACTCATCGAGGATATGGAGCTCATGCCGGAACGCGTCACCACGATCCCCAATCCGGTAAATGTCGCGGCCATTGGCACGCGGATTGCCGAAGCCCGCAGGGAGCCATCGCCCTGGCCGGCTGGTGTCAGGGGGCCAAAAATTCTGGGAATCGGAAGGCTGGTTCCGCAGAAGGCCTTCGATGTGCTGATAGACGCAGCCGCCCTGCACGTCCCGCAAGCCCGCATCGTGCTGCTCGGAGATGGACCCGAAAGGGCCGCGCTCACGCAACGCGCGGCCCGGCGGGGCATCGCGGACCGGCTCTCGATGCCGGGCTTCGTCGAAGACATCTCTCCCTATCTTGCCCATGCCGACCTTTTCGTATTGTCATCGCGCTGGGAGGGATTCGGCCACGTCATCGTCGAGGCCATGGCCGCCGGACTGCCGGTTGTTTCAACCGATTGCCCATACGGTCCCGCCGACATTCTCACACATGAGAAGAGCGGGTTACTCGTTGCAAACGAAGACGCCGATGCCCTGGGACAAGCGATACGCCGGGTTCTGGACAATCAGACGTTTCGCCGCAAACTTGCTGTAGAAGGGCGGAAAGCCGCGGCACGATTTGAATCCGAAATAGTGGCGCGGCGCTATGCGGCCGCACTCCACGGCGCGATCGAGCGGCGCAGAGGCGGCAACGCAGCGGGTAATCGTTAAATGCGTCTCCTCCGCCACCTTGCGTCATTGCCGCCGCGTGAAACATGGCGGCTGGTTCGCCGGCGCCTTCCGGTTCTGCGCAACGCCCCGCCGTGGACCGCTGCGGATCTGCTCGCTTCCGTCAAACACAGGCAGGGTGTCCGTTTCGCTGAACTGCTGTTGCGTCAGGAAGCGATCCTGACCCGTGAAACAAACTGGAAGCCTCTCGATTTCGAAGCTGTCCGGGTCGTCGAGATCGGCTGCGGGCCACTGGCGGGCTACGGGCCGCTTGCCGTGTTTCGCGGCGCAGCCTCGTATGAGAGCGCCGAGCCGGAATGGGACCCGGATTTGTTCACGGGCGGCAAGATAGCGCAGGAGTATCTCTATCCCCTCCACGCCGACTTTTGCGCGCTGTATGGACCACGCATGGATTTCGAGACCTTCAGGACCGCCCTGCGGGAGAAAATTGCGGTTCATTGCTCCGGCTTCGAAGCGGCGCCGATCGGGGGCCAGGCGGATATCGTTCTATCCCAGTCCTGCATGGAACATGTGTTTCCGCTTGAGGCGACTATCGATAAGCTCGCGGAAATCCAGACCCCGCAGACACGGTTTCTCCATCTGGTCGACTTCGGGAACCATTATCTGACGCCGAGTCCTTTCGAGGGGCTTTACGAACAACCGCCCGAGGCCTACATCGCCAGGCGCGGCAAGGCGATCAACATGCTGCGGTCCTCCGATATTCTGACACTGTTTGAGAACAGCGGCATTCCCGCCCGCATGATCCCCTCGCGCGTTGTTCCCGACGCATATTCCGGAACCATCCATGCCTGGTGGCGCGAACGCTATGACGATGAGGCGTTGTTCACGCAACTGGCGCTGGTCGCCAGTACTGGCGAATGAGGAACATCCTTCACGTTATTACCGGTCTGGGCGCGGGCGGCGCCGAGACGTTTCTGGTCCAGTTGGCCAGGGCGCTTCAAGATCACACTGCGTCGCAGCATGTCGTTGCCCTGAAGTATCGCGGCTCCAATGCGGATATTCTGGAGTCGGCGGGCATTCCGGTCACGGATCTGGGCCTGACGTCGGCAATGAAGGGGCCGGCCGCGATCGCGCGTCTCGCCGGGCTGATCGCCCGAATGCGCCCGGACATTGTCCAGGGGTGGATGTATCACGGAAACCTCGCGGCGGCGTTGGCCCACCGTCTTGCGCCCGGCCGGGACCGGCGGCGCCTGTTCTGGAATATCCGCGCCTCCAATATGGATGCCGGGCGCTACGGGTCGCTGGTCCGCTGGAATGCGCGCCTCTCGTCCTGGCCCGATGTGGTCATCGCAAACTCCGAGGCCGGCCGCGACTTTCATCTCGACCACGGTTTTCGTCCCCTGAAGTTCGAGGTCGTCCCGAACGGAATCGACCCGGAACGGTTCCGTCCCGAGCCGGGAGCGCGCGCCGGGGTCCGGTCCGAACTCGGCATCGACGGGAAAAAGGTCGTTGCGATCCATATTGCACGGGTTGATCCGATGAAGGACCACGTCACGTTTCTGGAGGCGATGGCCCGCGTGCCGGATGCAAAGGGGCTGCTGGTCGGAACCGGTACAGACGAAATCGACCTGCCGGAGAACGTCATGGCCCTGGGGCTCCGTTATGACATCGCCCGCCTCCACCAGGGCGCGGACATCATCGTTTCGAGTTCAGCCTTCGGTGAAGGCTTTTCAAACGCGATTGCAGAGGGCATGGCGTCCGGTCTCGTTCCGGTTGCAACCGATGTGGGCGACGCGGCGCTTATAGTCGGCGACACCGGCCAGGTTGTCGCTCCTCGCGATTCCGGCGCTCTGGGCAGGGCGATCGCGAGGGAGGCGGAACGGCCGGCGAAGGAAAGGCGCCTGCGCGGACTGCGGGCGCGCCGGCGAATTCTTGACGACTTTGCGCTTGACCGGGCGATGGAGACCTTTGCCGGGCTCTATGGAATTACAAGCGCGCGATGACCGCAACAACCGGCCTCGTGAGATAAGCGGCCGGTGACCGGCGATCATGCCCGGCCGGCGCAGAGCCTGTCGACAAAGCCTTTTCAGCGAAATGACAATCGAACCGCTAACGCTTTTCCTTCGTTCCCGCGCGCTGGCGCTGAAACGGCGGATCGCAATCGGGCTGCGCGGCGATTTCAACCCCTATCCGCAAGTCCCGGAGGGCGTATGCCTCAGCCCCAGCCTGCATGTCGGGGCGCGCGCCGGGAGAGCGTCTCTCAATCTCGACTGGGCATTGACCGGGGAGGGGTGCGTCGAGGCCTGGCGGAGCGAAGCGCGCGCACGACTGCGCGATCTTCTGCGCGTTCCCGATGAGACCGGCCCCGTATCCGCGGTCTGCGAACGCGTCATGCCGGTCGCCGCGGGCTATGAGCGCCGCAGGGTTTATCTGCGGTTCGGGCCGGGATGCGACGCTCCGGTGGACATTGTCGCGCGCGCGGGAACGCCCGCGGACCGGCCGAACCCGGCGCCCGTGGTGATCTGCATGCAGGGAACGAATTCAGGAGCCCATCTCAATCTTGGGGAGGTGCGGATGCCGGCCGACGTCTACAAGGTTGCAAGGGGAAGCGCTCTTGCGCTTCAGGCGGCGGACAATGGCTATGTCGCGGTGTCCTTCGAGCGGGCATGTTTCGGCGAACGCCGGGAGCGGCATCTGGAAAAGAGGTCGGCGGGTCCGACGGTCGATGCGGCCTTTCATTCCCTCGTCCTCGGCGAAACGGCGCTTGGACAGACAGTCGCGGAGCTTGAGGCCCTGAGACGCTGGATTGGCGATGAGCTTGCGCCGGGAGCCCCCGTCTATCTGGCGGGCTACTCCGCCGCCGGAACGGCCGCCATCGCCGCCGCTGCGGCGAGCGGCGATTTTGCCGGCATTGCGGTGGGGGGGTGCGTCGGCATGATGCGCGACACGCTGCTTCGGCGGGGGGCGGGCGGTTACAATGAAGTTCCGGACATTCTGAAATGGTTTGAGTTCGATGCGTTGCTCGCCCTGATCGCGCCGCGGCCATGTCTGGTCATAGCCGGCGTGAGCGACCATATCTGGCCCCATTCGGCGGCGGAGACCGTAATGGCTGCCGCCGGGCGAGCGTGGGAGTATCAGGGCGCCAGCGGCTCGCTGCGATTGGTGAAGGCGCCCGGCGGGCACAGCTATTACCCGGAATTGATGTGGCCGGAACTGGCCCGGCTGGTCGCCGCCTCGCAAACCGACAACAAGATATTGAAGCCACCGGCATGACCGACCCGCTTTCAGACTATCGCGCTGTCTGGAGCCGCAAGCCGGTCCTGCGCACCGTATATTCCGACTTCTTCGCGCGGCTGGCGGGGCACTGCAAACCCGGCCGGACGCTGGAGATCGGCGGCGGGATCGGCAATCTGAAAGAAATGCTGCCCGATGCCGTTTCCTCCGACATTCAATATTCGGATCACCTCGATTTTGTCGCCGACGCCCAAAGCCTCCCCTCGGGGCGCGGTGTCTTCGCCAATATCGTCATGCTGGACGTGCTTCACCATCTGGAGTTTCCGATCCGTTTCCTTAAAGAGGCAACGCGAACGCTGGAGCCGGGGGGGCGGATTGTCATGGTCGAACCGGCGATCACGCCGGGCAGCTCGCTTTTTTACCGCCTGATCCACCATGAGCCGGTCCGCATGTCCGCCGATCCGCTCCTTGACGGCGAGCCGGACCCGGCGCGCGATCCCTATGACTCGAACCAGGCCATCCCCACGCTGCTGGTGACGAAATACAGACGCAGGCAGCAAGTGCTGGTCCCGGACCTGAAACTGCGGAATATCGAATGGTTTTCGTTTCTGGCCTATCCGCTGAGCGGCGGTTTCAAACCCTGGTCTCTGATAAGCGAGCCGATGGCCCGGCGCCTGCTCGGACTTGAAAAGAATCTGGAGCGGCCATTGGGGAGAATCTTCGGTTTTCGCGTTCTGATCGTCTTCGAAAAGCGACAACCGCAATAGACTCCCCCAAGCGGACCCCTTACAAGGCGGGACTGATAATGAGCACCCTCACCGTGCTTCGGTATAGTCTGGAAAGTATCTGGAAAGTAAATGAGTAGCGCGGAAGAAAAGCATCATACTAGCCATGATGCGGACCAATCATCTCCAGTCTCTGGATCCTGGTCGAAGCGCAAAACCGCCTATCTGCGCGCGGTCGAACGGCTGGCGCCGGACTGGGACAAATGGATCGCGCGCAACGGCTATTTTCACGGGCGCGACGCCCAGTATATGCGCTTTCTCATCCCGGAAGATTCCCGCGTGCTTGAGCTCGGCAGCGCGACCGGGTGGCTTCTCGATGAGCTCAGTCCGGCCAAGGGCGTCGGCGTGGATTTTTCCGCCGCCATGACGGACCAGGCCAGGACCAAGCATCCGCGTCTTACGTTTCTGCACGGCGATATAGAGGACCGGGAATTTATGGCCTCGCTCGAGGGCGAGGGACCGTTCGATTATATTATCCTGTCCGACACCGTCGGTTATCTCGACGATATCATCGAGACGCTCAAATCGATCTCGCGGCTGTGCCAGCCCCATACGCGCCTGGTTGTGTCCCACTATTCCCATCTCTGGGAGCCGGTGCTGCGTGTCGCCGAAGCATTTGGATTGCGCAAGAAAGTCAACGGCGATTACAACTGGCTGTCACCGGCCGACATCGAGATGTTCCTTCGCCTGTCCGGCTTCGAAACCGTGAAAAAGGAAAACCGCCAGCTTCTCCCCAAGCGTCTGCTGGGGCTGGGGACGCTGGTCAACCGTTTCATCGCCCCGTTGCCTCTGATCCGGGGTCTCTGCGTGCGGACCTATGCGGTGGCGCGCAGCGCCGACGCCGTTCGCGCAACCAAACCCTCCGTTTCGGTTGTCGTTCCGGCCCGCAATGAGCAGGGGAATATCGCGCCGGCGATCCGCCGCATCCCGGACTTCGGCGCGAAGACGGAAATCATTTTCGTCGAAGGTCACTCCAAGGACGGCACGTGGGACGAGATTTTGCGCCAGAAAGAGGCCAACCCGTCGCTCGATATCGTCGCAATCCAGCAGCCCGGAAAGGGCAAGGCCGACGCCGTATGGGCGGCCTTCGACATTGCCAGGGGCGACATATTGATGATCCTCGATGGCGATCTGACGGTGCCGCCGGAGGATTTGGGTAAATTCTACGACGCCCTCGCCAGCGGAACAGGTGAATTCGTAAATGGAACGCGTCTTGTCTATCCGCTCGAAAAGGACGCCATGCGGTTCCTGAATTATCTGGCCAACCGGACCTTTGCGCGGATTTTTTCCTATCTATTGAATCAGCGCTTTTCCGATACCCTGTGCGGTACAAAGGTGCTTTACCGCCTGGACTATCAGCGGCTCAAGGCGGGGCGGGCCTATTTCGGCGATTTCGATCCCTTTGGCGATTTCGATCTGCTGTTCGGGGCGGCGAAGCTCAATCTCAAGATCGTGGAAGTGCCGGTGCGCTACGAGGCGCGGGCCTATGGCGAGACGCAGATCTCGCGGTTCCGTCATGGCCTGCTGCTGTTGCAGATGGTAGTTTTCGCGTTTCGCAAGCTGAAGATGATCTGACCATACCTGCAGGGGGATGATGGGGTGACAAATCGGGTGCGGGCCTGGCTGGCGGTCGCCGCGAAGCTCACCGTCACAATTGGTTTACTGGCCTGGCTCCTTAGAAACGTCGATTGGGGCAAGCTCTTTGTGCTGATCGGCGGGATCGCGCCATTGCCGCTAACCGTGGCGATCACGGCGTTGCTGGCGCTCATATTTCCGGTCGCCCGCCGCTGGAACCTCATTGTCGCGGCGCTTGGCGGGAGCATCGGCTATCTGAGCTCGCTGCGCATGATCCTGATGACCGTGCTTGTCAATCAGACCGTGCCATCGAACCTTGGAGGGGATGCCTACCGGGTCGTGGCGACCGTGCGATCAGGCATGCCATGGAAGCGCGCCACACTCGCGGCGATTGTCGATCGGCTCATTGCATTGCTCGCGCTCGCCCTCGTCGCCTTGTTTGGCGTGCTGGCCTTGCTCGATTACGCCGGACTTGAGAACCAGAGACTGGTCACAATCATCGGCACCGGCGCGATTGTAGGCGGCACGCTTTCAGCCTGGATATTCTTCCGCTCACGCTTTGCCGCCACCCTCGCCGGGGGAAGCGAGATCCTGCAGCGCCTGATCACTGCATTGGGCGCGCTGCTCAACAAGCCCGCGGAGGCGGCATATCTGGTCGTCCTCTCGATCATCGTTCAATGCGTCACGATTGCCGTGATGAGCATCGTGGCCATAAATGTGGGAGTTGATGTCCCCCTGTTTCCGATGCTCGGGGTTTGCGCGCTGGGCCTTCTCATCTCAAGATTGCCCGTGTCACTGGGCGGCTGGGGTGTTCGCGAGGGAACACTCGTATTAGGGTTCGCGCCGTTTGGCGTTTCACGCGAGGCCGCACTCGCGGCGTCGATTACTTATGGCCTGGCGGAATTGGCCGCGGCTATCATCGGTGGCATCATCTGGCTTGTCTGGACCGTTGCGTCAGACACAAACGCCGGGAAAAAAAGGCAAGCATGATGAAAAAAGCCCTGATCACCGGCATCACCGGCCAGGACGGGTCCTATCTGGCTGAATACCTGCTTGAGAAGGACTATGAAGTCCACGGGATTATCCGGCGCAGCTCCGTCTTCAACACCGATCGTATCGACCATCTCTACCAGGATCCGCATGAGCGCAACCCGCGCCTTTTTCTTCACTATGGCGATCTGACCGACAGCTCGAGCCTGCGCGGCATTCTGGAGAAGACGCAGCCCGATGAACTCTACAATCTCGGCGCGCAGTCCCATGTCCGGGTGAGTTTCGATATGCCGGAATACACCGCCGATACGGTTGCGATGGGCACTCTGCGGCTGCTGGAAGCCGTCAGGGATTATGAGCGCATCCACGACCGGAAGATCAGGCTCTATCAGGCGAGTTCATCGGAGATGTTCGGCGCGGCGCCGCCGCCGCAATCGGAAAACACCGCATTCCGGCCCTGCAGCCCCTACGCCGTGAGCAAGGTGGCGGCGTTCTGGCATTGCGTGAATTACCGCGAAGCCTACGGCATGTTCATCTGCAACGGCATCCTGTTCAATCACGAGAGCCCGCGGCGCGGCGAGACGTTCGTGACGCGAAAGATCACCAAGGCGCTGGGGCGGATAAAACACGGCCTCCAGTCGAAACTTTTTCTGGGCAATCTGGATGCGAAGCGGGACTGGGGTTATGCGCGCGACTATGTGGAATCCATGTGGCTGATGCTCCAGCGGGACGAAGCGGATGACTATGCGGTCGCCACGGGCGAATCCTATTCGGTCCGGGAATTTCTGGAAGCGGCATTCACCTATGCCGGGCTGGACTGGCAGGATTATGTTCAGATCGATCCGCAATATTTGCGGCCCAATGAGGTCGAATCCCTGTTGGGCGATCCGAGCAAGGCGCGCGAAAAGCTTGGCTGGAAACCGCGGACCAGCTTTACGGAGCTGGTTCACATGATGGTGGACGCCGACATGGAATCGGCCGCGCAGGAAAAAACGCTGGTCGATGCGGGCCATAATATCCCGGGTGCCGGCGGCGCACTTCGTGGCTGAAGCAGGCAGCGTCATACCGGCGTCCCCGAACCGGGACAGCTGCATATATATTGCAGGCCATCGCGGCCTTGCCGGATCGGCAATCGAGCGCCGCCTGAAGAAACTGAACTACCGCAATCTCGTGACGCGCGCGCGCGGCGAACTCGATTTGCGGGACCCGGGCGGCGTTGACGCGTTTTTTGCGGAGCAAAAGCCGGAATTTGTCTTCCTGGCCGCCGCGAGGGTCGGCGGAATAATGGCCAATGATCTCAACCGGGGGGACTTCATACGCGACAATCTGCAAATCCAGCTGAACGTCATCGACGCGGCGCGGCGCTTCGGCGCCCGCAAGCTGCTGTTTCTGGGCTCGACCTGCATCTATCCGCGCGACGCGCCGCAGCCCTTGAAAGAAGAATATGTTCTGACCGGACCGCTCGAGCCGACGAATTCCGCCTATGCGGTGGCCAAGATTGCCGGGCTTGAAATGATCGATGCCTACCGCGCCCAGTTCGGTTTTAACGGCATCTCCATCATGCCGACCAATCTCTATGGCCCGCGGGACAATTTCGATCTGGAAACAAGCCATGTTCTGCCCGCGCTGATCCGGCGCTTTCATGACGCCAGGGCGGGCGATCTCCCCACGGTGACGATATGGGGAACGGGGAGCCCGTTGCGCGAATTCATGCATTGCGACGATCTGGCCGATGCGGCCGTGTGGCTGATGGAAAATTACGACGAGGCGCAAATCCTCAATGTCGGAACGGGGGATGAAATTTCGATACTCGACCTGGCGCGCCTGGTTGCGAAGATCATCGGCTTCAGGGGTGACATCGTGACCGACCCGGCGAAACCCGACGGGACACCGCGCAAACTCTGCGATGTCTCAAAACTGGCGGGGCTGGGCTGGAAGTCCAAAATCGGATTGGAAGAGGGGATCGCCTCGACCTATGGATGGTTCGTGGAGAATGCGGCAGAGTAGAGTCCGGGGGACGTCATCTTAATTCAACCCATCATCCTCTCGGGCGGCTCGGGGACAAGGCTGTGGCCTTTGTCGCGCCGTGGCCGGCCCAAACAGTTCCTCGCGGTGACGGGGCGCGAAAGCCTGATTGTTCAGACCATCCGCCGGCTTGCGCACAGCGACACGTTCGCGCCGCCGATTTTTGTCTGCAACAACGAGCACAGGTTTCTTGTCGCCGAGGCTCTGCGCGAGGCCGGTCTGACGGCTGGCTCCATCATCCTGGAGCCCTGCCCGCGCAACACGGCCCCGGCGGCCGTGGCGTCGGCGCTGGTCGCCATGGAGCGTGACCCCGGCGCGCTGCTGCTGTTCCTGCCCTCCGATCACCTGATCGCCGACGATGCGGCCTTTCGCAAGCTGGTCGCCGGCGCGGCCCCGGCGGCGCGCGCCGGAAAATTCGTCTGTTTTGGCGTAAAGCCCTCGCGGCCCGAGACCGGATTTGGCTATATCTCCGCCGGACGCCGGCTTGAGGAAGCCGCCGGCTGCCGCGCGGTAAAAAGGTTCATTGAAAAGCCGGACCTGGAAATTGCCACGCGGCTTGTCGCGGAAGGAAGCCACCTGTGGAACGCCGGAATTTTCCTGTTTCAGGGTCAGGCCCTGCTGAACGAAATGGAGGCTCTTGAGCCGGACCTTGTGGAGTGCTGCCGCGAGGCGGTCTCAGGGGCCGTTCATGATCTCGATTTCCTTCGGCTGGAGGGCCGCGCCTTTTCCGCCGCCCGGGACATTTCAATCGATCACGCCCTGATGGAGAAAACCTCCAGCGCCGCCGTCGCCGATGCCTCGTTCGACTGGTCGGATTTGGGATCGTTTTCCGCTCTGTGGGAAGCAAGCGAGAAAGACAGCGCCGGAAACAGCCTGACCGGCGATGTGATCCTGCAGGATACCAAGGGCAGCTATCTCTACTCCGAGGGCCAGTTGCTGGCCGCGGTCGGCGTCGCGGACCTCGCGGTTGTGGCGATGCATGACGCCGTCCTTGTCGCCCCCCTGCATCAGAGCGACGAGCTGAAATCGCTGGTCGGCGCGTTACGGGCGCAAGGGCGGGAGGAAGCGGACAGCCACGCTACGGTCTACCGGCCCTGGGGCAACTACCGCACCATCATCGCGGGACCGCGCTATCTGGTGAAAGAGATCGTCGTGCAGCCGGGCCGGAGGCTGTCGGGGCAATATCACAATCATCGCGCCGAACACTGGGTCGTCGTCGAAGGCGTCGCGGAAATCGAGCGCGGCGATGAAAGGCTTCTGCTCGAAGAAGACCAATCGCTCTACATTCCCGTTGGCGCTGTCCATCGGCTGAGGAATCCCGGCGACGCTCCGCTGCGGCTCATTGAAGTCCAGACCGGATCCTGCCTGGCCGAAGACGATATCGTGCGGCTGGACGACGACTATGGCCGCCGGGGCCCGGCTGACGAAAATTCTTAAATAGCAGGGAAGATGGAGACGATGGTCTGGTTCGGCGTCTGGTTCAGCCTGATCGGCACAAGCGCACTCATGGCCTATTGTCTGGGCTGGGGTCTGCTCCGGCGCTTTGCGCCCGGCCACCCCCTGTCCAGAGCCGCTGGCAAAATCGCCAGCCTGCCCGCCGGTTTCTGGGCGGCGCTCGGCGTAGCGGCGTTCCTGTTGCCTGTTTTTGCCCTTTGGGCGAGCGCCCAAAGTTACGGAAATACCCTGGCCGGTTACCTGCCATGGGCCGACGCAACCGAATATTATGCCTGCGCTCAACGCCACCTGCTCGGCGTCAGCCACTCCCAATGCACCAAGCGTCCCTATTATGCGGCGTTTTTCGCCGGCATACTCTGGCTGACGGGAAACAAGTATCAGCTTGCCCTTCTGTTGCAGGCAGCCGTCCTGGGGGGCGCGGTCTTTATGTTCGCGCGCGGGCTCGCGCGCGACGCCGGCGGTCCCGGCGCGCTCGCGGCCTACGCCGTCCTGTTTCTCTATGCCGCAATTTTCTGCGCCGGGGCGGCGATGACGGAGAATGCGGGGTTACTGCTCGGCGTTCTCGCCCTGACATTGGCGTGGCGCAGCGCCGGCTCTCCCCATATTGTACTTCTGTGTTTCGCCATATTGCTTATGGCCGCCGCCCAGAACGCGCGCCCCGGCGCAATGTTCGTTCTCCCCGCCTTCATCGCGTGGATGTTTTTCCATATTGGCGGGACCTTTCGCGCGCGCGCGGCGCTGGCGCTGTCCGGCGTTGCCGCGGCGGCGATCGGTATCGCGATCACCTCCGCGCCGGCCTATATCGCCGGGGGGATCCCGGGAGAGGCGCATTCGAATTTCTCCTATTCTCTCTACGGCCTCGCCGCGGGAGGCAAGGGGTGGCTGTATGTGACGATCGAGCGGCCGGAGATTTTTTCGCAAAAATTGGAAGGCGTCAGTCAGACCGACAGGGTCTACCGGGCGGCGATCGAGAGCATTCTCAACCGCCCGCATCTTTTTGCACTCGGATATATCAAGGGGATCGCCTCCTATTTCGACGACCTTTTCCGCTTCGCTCAGGAGTTTCTCCTGCTCCGGCTGGCGGGTTTCTATCTGCCGTGGGTCTTTGGCGTGTTTACGGCGATACAGAGGTGGCGCGAGCCGCGCTATTCCCTGTTGCTATGGCTTCAGGCGGGGGTGCTCGTCTCGAGCCCATTTGTCATATTCGACGGCGGCAGCCGGATATTTGCCGCCACCGTCGCGCTGGACGCCCTGTTTGTCGGACTTGGCGTCATGCGGATATTCGCCCTGGCGCCTCAAATGGCGCGCGGTGGCTCCATGCCGGCGGGCTGGCGGACGGTTACGGCCTTCGGCGCCGCCTGCCTGGCTCTGCCGGTCGCCATCCTGTTTTTGTTGCATGGCAGGGCGCCGGCTCTGGCATACGCGCCCCCCAACTGCAAAAACGGTCTGATTCCCGTGGTTGTTCGGCCCGGCGCCAGCACCTTGAGCCTGCCATTGGTCAAGCCGGGCGCGGAAAGCATCTATCCATTGCGCGTGCGCGCGGATCGCTTCGCCGCCAATATGGACAAAACGGTGCACTCCAAGAACGAACTTCGCCGCGCGCCGGGCACAACCTTGTTATGGGGCATCCGCCTCGATGCCGGCAATCTGGGTGACTCAATCCGGTTCGCTTGGCGCGGAGAGGACTTGCCGTCCGGGCAGGTCGTCGGTTTTTGCGTAGAGCCGTCCGGTCCAGGCAAGAGAATCGGAACCGCGACGTCAATTCACCATGATGTTTCCAGGGCCGGGACGTGAGTGCAGCGCGACGACGCGGATACGGAGAGCCGCCGCGTTATCTGCGCGTCGCGGCGAACCTCGCGGCGAACGCCAGCAATATCGCCGACAGCGAATATCCCGCAAGCAGCCAGGTTTGCCACAGGCCCCAGCCAAACGCCGCAATGGCGCAAGCCGCCACAAATCCGGCCGTGGCATAGGGGCGCACGCCCGGCGCCATGACGCGCAGCTTTCGCAAAATCACCAGGCCGGCGAGCAAAAACAGCACCGCGCCCACGGCTCCCAGTTCGTACCATATCTGCAGATAATGATTATGGGAGTGCCGGCCGAGGCGGACGGGAGGCGCGGTATCGCCCGGTTCCCGGCGCAGGGTTTTGAGCAGTTTTTTGCTGAGGACGCGCGTTGACCTGATCCCGGTGCCGAAAACAGGCGCTTTGGGGATTTGGCGTGCGGTGTAGCCCCAAATGGATATCCGGTCGCGGGCGGTGAAGAATATCCAGCCCGCCTTGTGCAGGTTCAGCGCATAGGGGGCCGCCGCGAGCGGCACGGCCAGAAGGGTCGCGATGCACCACAAACCAACGATGACGTTATGGGTAAGGCGCGGCAGAAAGGACGCCGCCAAAAAAGCCGCCATGCTCAAGACAAGGGCTATCTGCGCCGTTTGACTGGAGGAGAAAACAACCGCGAGGGCCGAGGCCCCGCCAATCGCCAGGACGGCGGCGCGCCGGGCGAACAGGCCGGTCTGGTTCGCCGCCAGCAACAGGAGCGGCCACGCCAGCAGCATGACCATTGTCGCATTGCGATTGTTTCCACTCGGGTCGATGACAATCCTTACCTGCTCAAGGCGGCGCCGGAACTCGCTTTCCAGCACCGGGACCAGTTCGCCGTCTTTCAGGGCATAAACCGTGATCTCATTGTTGCCGGGCCGGGTGAAAGGCCAGGCTGTATAGATTGCCTCCCTGAGGGGATGCCCGGCCACGAATTCAAAACCGGCCAGCGCGGCGCCGATAACGCCCGCCCAGACAATCACTTTGCCGATGCGGGCGATTTCGCCGTCGCGCTGGCGGCGGAAAGTCGCGGCCAGAAGAATGGCGAACAGAAACACCAGTATAAAGGTGGCCGCCTTGAGCAGCGCGGCTTGCGGGTTCGGGGCCCAAAGCGCATTGAGAGGCAGGTAGAGCGAAAACCCCAAAAGCACCGCCCACAACCAGCGCTCCTTTTGAAGCGCGGCAAAGCCGTCCCGGCCCTTGCCGGCGGCGAAGAAATAAAACACCGACGAGAGCGCCAGCAGCAGCAGCAGACCCACATCGGCGCGCGGAATGTTAGGGCCGGTCAGCAAAACCATCGCCAGCACGGTGCCCTGAATGCACATATGCCACCAGCGGGCCGTGTATCTGTCGGGATCGGGAGTGATTTTGTTCAACTTTCGCGGTCCGTGAATGGTTCTGGCCGAAACGGTTCTAGGGTCTGCCGGACGCAACTGATACCACTCCGGTTGCACGGCGAAATCTAGATGACAACGACCTGCGAGAAAAGCATCCATTTATGTGCGGAATAGCTGGATATCTGGAATTGCCGCGCGCGCGCGGCGGCGGCGGGGAGACGCGCATTCGCGCAATGACGGACACGCTCATCCACCGCGGTCCCGATGACGGCGATGTGTGGCTGGACGGGGAAACCGGCATCGCGCTTGGCGCCCGGCGCCTGGCGATCATCGATCTGTCGCGGGCCGGCCGCCAGCCGATGGTATCGTCATGCGGCAACTTCGTGCTGGCCTATAACGGCGAGATTTACAACGCGCGCGAGCTGCGCGGCGAGCTCGAGGCGGCGGGGAAGACATTCCGCGGATATTCCGACACCGAGGTGATCGTCGAGGGCTGCGCCCTATGGGGCGTTGAAGAGACCGCGAAACGGATCATCGGAATGTTCGCCTTTGCGCTGTGGGACAGGCGCGCGAAGCGCCTGTTTCTGGTGCGCGACCGGCTGGGCATCAAGCCGCTTTACTGGACGCGCGCCAATGGGGTGCTGATCTTCGGGTCCGAGCTCAAGGCGCTCAGGGCGCATAAGGATTTTCAAGCCCGGATTGACCGCAATTCCGTCGCCGCCTATCTGCGGCACAATTTCATCCCCGCGCCGCACACGATCTACGCCAATGTGCACAAGCTGGAGCCGGGCAGGATTCTTGTTGTGGACGGCTCGGGCGAGCCGCGCATCGAAAGCTTCTGGTCGCTGGAAGAGGTTGCGCGCGAGGGAATGTCTTCTCCGTTTGAAGGGAGCGAGGGGGAGGCGGCGGACCGGCTCGACGCCCTGCTGCGCGACGCGGTGTCCCGGCGCATGGTGTCGGACGTGCCCCTCGGGGCGTTTCTGTCGGGCGGCATCGATTCCTCCACCGTCGTGGCGCTGATGCAGGCGCAGTCCAATAGACCGGTGAAGACTTTTTCCATCGGCTATGCCAGCGAAGGTTTCAACGAGGCCGATGACGCGGCGGCCATCGCCCGGCATCTGGGCACCGACCATACGCAGCTTTACGCGAGCCCCCAGGATGCGCGCGATGTCATCCCTTCGCTGCCCGCCATCTATGACGAGCCGTTCGCCGATTCCTCTCAAATCCCCACTTTTCTCGTCTCGCGCCTGACAAAGGAGCATGTGACCGTCGCCCTGTCGGGCGATGGAGGCGATGAGCTGTTCGGCGGTTACACGCGCTATTTCACGGCGGACAAATTTGCCTGGCCGCTGTTCGACAGCCCCTGTGTGCTCAGATGCGGCGCGGCGCGGGGTTTGCGGCTCCTGTCGCCTGGAAGCTGGGACAAACTGGCCTCGCTTCTGCCGGCAAAACGCCGCCCCGCCCTGCTTGGCGAAAAGCTTCACAAGCTCGCCGACTGCCTGGGGGGGAGCCGCGACAAATTTTACCGGCGTCTCATCTCCCACTGGAACAACCCGCAAGACCTTGTCGCGGGCGCACGCGAATACAGGACTGCCGCCTGGGATGACAGCCTCGGCGAACGCATCCCCGATTTCGTCGCGCGCATGCAATATCTGGACACCGCCACCTATCTGCCCGACGATATTCTCACAAAGGTCGACCGGGCGAGCATGGCGGTCTCGCTGGAAGTGCGGGTTCCCCTGCTCGATCACCGGGTGGCCGAATTCGCCTGGACGCTGCCCCGGCACATGAAGGTCCGCGATGGCGCCGGCAAGCAGGTGTTGCGGCAGGTGTTGGCACGCTATGTTCCCGATGCGCTGATCAAGAGGCGGAAGATGGGTTTCGGCGTGCCGATCAATGACTGGCTGCGCGGGCCGCTGAAAGAGTGGGCGGGAGACCTTCTTTCTCCAGATGCGCTGGGCAGGCATGGCCTCATCGACCCGGAGCCGGTTGGGCGTAAATGGGCCGAACATCTGAGCGGCGCGAAATCATGGCCGCTGCCGCTGTGGAGCGTGCTTATGCTACAGGCATGGTGCGATGCCCAAAAGTCGTAAATCCCCAGGGTCCGCCAGCATGAAAATCTGCCAGCTCTGCAATCTCGACTTCACGCTCTACCACTTTCTGCTGCCGCTGATGCGCGCCATGGGCGAGAGGGGCCATGAGGTGGTCGGCGTTTGCTCCGACGGCGAGTTCGCGGACAAGGTTCGCGGGCAGGGCTTCCGCGTTGAAACGGTGCCGATCCGCCGCAGCTTCAATATCTTCGCCCATGCCGGCTCCATCAAGGAACTGGCGGCGCTGTTCCGCCGCGAAAAGTTCGACATCGTGCATGTGCATAACCCGGTGGCCGCGCTTGTCGGCAGAGCGGCGGCGTGGCGCGCGGGCGTGCCCTGCATCGTCTATACCGCGCATGGCTTTTATTTCCACGAGCATATGCCGCTCCTCAAGCGCGGCGCCTTCATCGCGCTGGAATGGCTGGCCGGGCGCGTCACCCATGTCCTGTTCACCCAGTCGAGCGAAGACGCGGAGACGGCGCGCAGGCTGAAACTCATTCCCGGCGGCCGGATCGAGGCCATCGGCAATGGCGTCGACGCGGCGCGGTTTCACAGCTCGGGCTCAAAGGAAGAGCGGACGCGTTTGCGCGAGCAAATCGGGACGCCGGCAAACAGGGTCGTCGTCATGACGCTCGGGCGGCTCGTCGCGGAGAAAGGCTTTCCCGAGCTCATTGAGGCGATGGCTGATGTCGATGCGGATTTGTGGGTGATCGGCGAGCGGCTTGCGAGCGACCACGCGCCGGGCATCGATCGCGCCCTGACCCTTGCCCGGAGCGATGCCTCGCTCCGCGACCGCATCCATTTCCTCGGCTACCGCAAAGATATTCCCGAACTGATGCGCGCCGCCGATATTTTCGTCTCCGCCTCGCACCGCGAAGGCATGCCGCGCTCCATCATCGAGGCCATGATGTGCGGATTGCCCGTGGTCGCCACCAATATCCGCGGCAGCCGGGAGGAAGTGATCGACGGGGAAACCGGGCGTCTTGTCGAAGTGAAACAGAGCCAGGCGCTGGCGCGGGCGCTGAGCGCCCTGGCCGAAAGCTCCGAAACGCGGAAAAAATTTGGCGCCGCGGGGCGCAAACGCGCGTGCGATCTCTACGACGAGGCCCGGGTTGTGGCCCGGCAGATCAAAACACTCGGGCTGTAGGACAGACGGGCGGCTCAATCCTGTTTTGAGAATGTCGCGGCCAGGCCCTCTTTCAGGGGCCGGGGCGACAGCTTCAATGTCTCCTCCATCCCGGAAATATCGACCGCCTTGTCTTCCTGGAGACGCAGCACTTCGGCATCCTTGATTACCGGCACGCCGGGAACCAGCGCCGTCAGGCGCGCCGCCATGCGCAGCAATGCGAGCGGCAGCGGGACCACCTTGACCCAACTGCCGGCGGCTTCGGCGATTTCCTGCAGGAATTTCCAATAGGGTATGGCTTCGGGACCCCCCAGGTGAATCGCGGCATTTCGCAGCCCGGGCCGCGCAATCACGCGCATTACGGCCTCGACGACATCCTGCACATGGATGGGCTGGATCATCGACCGCCCGCCGCCGGGCAGCGGGACAATGTGGAAGCGTTTGATCAGCGCCGCCATGCGCTGGACGTTGGATTCGCCCTCCGCCCCGTAAATCATGGTCGGATGGAGCAGCACCCATGGCAGCGGGCTGCTTTGCAGGTGAAGCGCCGCGGCGCGCACTTCCCCGGCCTTGACGTCGGGGATGCGCGTCAGATAACGCGTTGACCCAATGACGATAAGTTTCTCGATGCCGGGGGGGCACAATTCGATGATCGCGGATGTAAAGCGGGCGTGCGCGGCATTGATCACGACATCGCCGCGGCGGATGTCTTTCATGCCGCTGTTATCTTGCATAAGGTCCAGAACCAGCCGCTCGGCCGGGAGTTTGGCGAGTATTTTCGTGTTCCGTCCGATCGACAGGACGCGGTGCCCTTGCTGCCCAAGCCTGTGGACGAGCAGACGGCCCAGCCTTCCGGTGGCGCCGAAAACAACAATACGGGGACGGTTCGGTTCGGGCATGGCTTCCAGTGGAACTCCGCTCACGCGCGACAATACTCAAACCTGCCGGGGCTCCCAAGAGCATATGGCATGCGGCAATTCCGTTCCCGCCGCGGCGACGGCAATAGCAGAGTGACGCTGGATGCTCTTTAACTCACAGCTTTTTCTGCTTCTGTTCCTGCCGGTGACGCTCATTGCCTATTATGCGTTCGCCGGCAGCCGGGCGCGGCGCGAGTGGCTGCTGATCGCGGCCTCTCTCATCTTTTATGGCTATTGGGACTACCGGCTGGTCCCGTTGCTGGTCGGATCGATTGCCGCGAACTGGATTCTCGCCCACGCGTTTCGCGCCGCGAACGCCAGGCTGGTCCTTGTTCTTGGCGTTGCGCTGAACCTGTCCCTCATCGGGGTTTTCAAATATGCCGATTTCTTCGCCGGGTCGCTGGCCTGGGTTCTTGGGGCCCAGCACAGCCCGTGGAATATCATTCTTCCCCTCGGCATCTCCTTTTTCACCTTCCAGCAGATCTCCTATCTGGCCGACCGCTACAGGGGCGAGGCGCCCGTCTACGGTTTCCGCGAGTATTTCCTGTATGTCTCTTTCTTTCCCCAGCTGATCGCCGGCCCGATCGTGCGGCACAACGAGCTGATCTTTCAGCTCGAATTGCCGCCCCTGCGCAAGGGCCTGTATGAGCGCCTGTCGCGCGGCGCGACATTGCTCGCCATCGGTCTGGTCAAAAAGGTGTTCATTGCCGATACCGCCGCGCGCATCGCCGACCCGCTGTTCGCCTCCGCCGGCGCCGCCGCCCTCTCCATGATCGATGCGTGGGTTGCCACGGCCGCCTTCACCTTCCAGATCTATTTCGATTTTTCCGGTTATTCCGACATGGCCATCGGGCTGGCGCTCATGTTCGGGCTGACATTGCCGGTCAATTTCAATGTCCCTTACCGGGCTGCTTCGATCCGGGAATTCTGGCGGCGCTGGCACATCACCCTGTCGCATTTCCTGCGCGACTATCTTTACATTCCCTTTGGCGGCAGACGTCACGGAAAGCTCATGCAGTCCGCGGCCCTGACCCTCACCATGTTTCTCGGCGGGCTTTGGCACGGCGCGGGCTGGACATTCGTGGTCTGGGGGCTGATGCACGGGCTTGGCCTTGCGGTCCACGCCTGGTGGAGCAGGCTGTCGGGGATCGTGCTGCCCGAATGGGCCGGGTGGGCGTTGACCATGGTGTTCGTCATGACCGGCTGGGTCCTGTTTCGCGCGCCCGATTTCCCGACCGCAATGTCCATCCTTGCAAGTATGTTCGGCGGCAACGGCTTTGCCGGTGCGGCCTCCGCCTATGGCGCCCATCCCGCAATTCTCGTTCTGGCGGCGGGCGTCGCCCTGATCGGGCCGAGCAGCCAGGCGGCCGCTCTCGAGCGCGGCTATGACAGACCGTGGGTCGCCTTCGCCGTGGCCTCGGCATTGACGCTAAGCGTTATCATGGTGGGCTCGCGCCTTCATTCCGAATTCATTTATTTCCAGTTCTAGGGCGCTTTTTTAGAGTATTCCGGGCCACCCGCTTCCCCTTGCCCAGCCACCCGGGAATGGTACCCTTGGGGTGGCTGGGCAAGGGGAAGCGGGTGGCCCGGCTTACGGTTTCACCCAAACCGCTCAAGGAGTTTCAGGACCGATGGGCTGGCAGCGTTACTGGAAATGGTTGACCGGCGCCCTGATCGGCCTTGCGCTGTTTCTGGGGGGCGTCATCTGGATTGTCGATCCTTATGACAGCCTGCCCTTTTCGCCGCCCCTCGAGCGGATGCCCCTGGCCCAGAATCAGCGCTATTCCTATCCCGCGATCGCC
Organism: bacterium BMS3Bbin10; assembly: GCA_002897995.1. Taxonomy (GTDB): domain Bacteria; phylum Pseudomonadota; class Alphaproteobacteria; order Rhizobiales; family Methyloligellaceae; genus UBA2767. Next base: position 20,250 of record BDTT01000030.1, read on the forward strand.
CGCAACCCGGTTTTCGACTCCATTGTCATCGGCACGTCCACCATGCGCCTGCTGCGCCCCGATGCCCTTAACGAGGCGCTGGATGCGCGATTTGCGAATCTCTCCATGAACAGTGCGACGGCTTATGAGCAGGCGCGCATACTGGAGGTTTTTGCGCGCCGCCGCCCCGCGCCGAAATACGCCATCATCGGCCTTGATGTGGTCTGGTGCACCATTGGTGAAAGCCAGCCCAAATACACATTCCGCCGCTTCCCTGAATGGATGTATGACGCCAATCCGTGGAACGACATTCCCAACCTTCTGGAATTCAAGACATTCGAGGTCGCCGGCCGGCAGGCGGGATATCTGCTCGGTCTCAGAAAGGCCAGATACGGCGCTGACGGCTATGCGAATTTTCTGCCCCCGCCAAGCGAATACAATCTGGAAAAAGCGCGCAAAAGCATATACCGCGCAGCCGGGCCGCGACGGCGCGATGCGCCCGCGGCTCCGCCGCCGGGAATCGAAAAGAAACGCGCCTCCTGGAGCTTTCCGAGCCACGCGCTGCTGGAAGGTGTTTTGAACGCCCTGCCAGGCGCGACGCGCAAAATTCTCGTTTTCGTGCCGTATCATCAATTTCGTCAGCCGCCGGCGAATACGGTGGAGGCGGCACGGTGGCGGGAATGCAAGGCGCGTATTACCGCCATGGCGCGCCGGCATGCCAACACCACTGTCCTGGATTTCATGATTCCGTCCCCGATTACCGCGCGCGATGAAAATTACTGGGACTCGCTCCACACCACCAACGCTATTGCGGACAGGCTCGTCGAGTTGATTGCCAGGGGGGCCGGGGGACGGTCGTCTTCCGATAGTGAATATGTGATATTGGGACAGGGACAATAGCACCGCGCCGGGCCGTCCGGCCCGGGCAAAAAAGGGGCGGCAGAGTATTTCATGATCGATTTTTATGTTTGGTACACTCCCAATGCGCGCAAGGTCGCAATCATGCTGGAGGAGACCGGTCTCGCCTACAAAGTCCACGAGATCGATATTGGCAAGGGCGCCCAGTTCGAGCCCGAATTCCTGAAGATCAGCCCGAACAACCGCATCCCGGCGATGGTCGATCCCGACGGGCCAGAGGGCAAACCGCTCGCCCTGTTCGAGTCCGGAGCGATGCTGTTTTATCTGGCGGAGAAAACCGGCCGGTTTCTCCCCGCGCAGGGGAATGCGCGGCATGAGGTGATGCAGTGGCTCATGTTCCAGATGGGGGGAGTGGGGCCGATGTTCGGGCAGTATAATCACTTCCACAGCTATGCGCGCGAGGAAGCTCCCTATGCAAAGGAGCGCTACGCCAGGGAATGCGGGCGGCTCTACGGGGTCATGGACAGGGTGCTGGCGACCCGCGATTTCATCGCCGGCGACTATTCCATCGCCGACATGGCGCTCTACCCCTGGGTTGAAAAATTCGAAGGCCGGGGCCAGGACCCCGAGGCCGTGCCGCACGTCAAGGCCTGGGTGGATCGCATGGGCGCGCGCGAGGGCGTGCAGCGGGGAATGGAGGCGTTCGCGTCGCGGCCGCGCAAGGGGCCCCTTTCCGATGAGCACTGGGAGAATATGTACGGCGCCACGCAGTATAAGCGGCGCTGACAGGCGGACCGGCCGGCAAACAGCTTATGATCTGAAGATCGTTTTGACGATCAATCGCAAATCCATGCCCAGCGACCGGGTGCGGACATAGGTCTGATCGATTTCGGCAAGCCGCACCGGATCGGACATGTCGACGCCCTGGACCTGTGCGAGGCCGGTAATCCCGGGCCTTACCGAAAAAACATTCCGTTTGCGCCGCTCGGCAATCAGCTGTTGCTGATTTGGCAGGCAGGGCCGCGGACCCACAAGGCTCATCTCCCCGGCAAGCACGTTCCAGAGCTGCGGCAGCTCATCCAGCTTGTGCGCGCGCAGGAATGACCCAACCTGCGTCACCGCGCTGGGGCTGATTTCATGGGTGGCCCGCTGCCGTGTGCCCAGATGCATGGTGCGAAATTTGTTGCAGATAAAGATCCGCTCATCCTTGCCCACCCGTTCCTGCCGGAAAAGGGCCGGGCCCGGCGAGGAAACCGCGACAAGCACGGCGATGACAAGCAGGACGGGCGCCAGAAGAATGAGGCCTGCCGCCGCCGTGACAATATCCAGGGCTCTCTTGAGAGGTGTCATGCCGGTCCTGTTTGCGCGGAGAGCTGCGAAGCGAACGCGCTCCGCTATCCGGGCAAAATAGCAGATGACCGCGATAGTGACATGAATTTACATGGGTGCAGTTCGAGGCCGGGCAAAATCCGGCGGCGTCGCTCCGGCGTGCCGAGAACGGGTATTACGCCCAAGGACGCTGTCAACGGCTCGCGGCGGATGCTTCGAGACGCCCCCTGGCTTTAACCGGATTTTTTGGGATCGGCGGCGCTCACGGTCGTGGCGCGGCACGGCTTGCCGGACGCAAAGCACATGTAATAGTCCGAGCGCTCCAGCTTCTCACATTTGATGGTGCCGTTCTCGGCCTCGTTCCAGATGGTGTATTCCTTGCCATACTTCGACGCAACCTGGACCCAGGCCCGTACGGCGGTGAGGGTCGCGACCGTGCTGATCCTGTGCGGGCGCCCCTTTACGCCGAGTTTCTTCTGGCATTGCACCGGTTCTTCGGCGGCAGGCTTTGCGTCTTGAGATTCGGCTGCGTTGCCGGCCCCTGACCCGGCAAACAGAGCCGTCAGGATTGCCGCACAGTAGATTATTGTGCGTGATCTAGTCATGTTCCCCCCTTTTGCGGGTAAAGCCAAAGAAACCTGCGATCCATTCTATATCGGGGAGGTTGAGAGAAAATTAAAACCTTGGGTTGTACCGGAAATTCGAAGCATGCCGGATCGCCATGACCGGGCGGAGGCACAGACCTCAATGGCAATTATTGTCCGGCCTTTCCAGCTTGCGGAAGAAGGAAAGCGTTGCCAGCGCGCGGGTGTCCGGACCGGCGAATGTGGCATTGGGCCGGACTTTTTTTGCTTCCCGCAGAAGCCACATCGGGACCGGCTGGGCGAGACGCCACATAGCGCAAAAGGACTGAACGCCAAGGCGGCAGATATCCGGGGCGTCGGTTTCGAACAAATCAAACCCGTCGCGTCTGCCAGGCATGCGGCGCATGGCGTCTCCGGTCCAGCACATGCGCCGGCCCAGTATCATTTGCTCATGGGCTTCCAGCATGCCCGAAGCGGCGTTCCAGCGTACAAGGTCGCCATGTTCGCTGCCTTCGGACAGCGCGCTTATGGTTTTCCAGATGGAATGCAGGGCGCGCTCGGGGTCGACATCGCAAAACACGACCCGCAGGGTGATCTGGCGGGAGCGGAGTTCTTCCCCAAGCGCCTGCATGGCCGTAAGGACCGGAGAGAGCGGCGAACGGGCGGTAACCGTCACCTGCCGCGCTTCGGGGGCAGGGGGAGACCGGGTATCGAGCCATTGAAAATAGTCTGTGAGATAGGATTCGTGCCGGCGCTGAGCCTCGGCATCATCGTTCGAAGTGAAGGATTCAGGTTGGTTGCGAGTATTGAAACGCATGTAATGTCTGCTCCCTTTGCCCCTTTGGGCCGGTCTTTCACGCAGTACAATCACGCCGGCGAAGCCCGAAGATAACCCGCACAGGGTTAAGGAAGCCTTGCATGCCGGATGAATTCTTTGAAAGCGGCGGGCCGCCTGCCGTTATACGCGGTTGCGCTGACCTTGACTCATAGACGAATGGGCAAGCCATTGAGATAATGGTCTTTTTTGCCTCAAGCACCGCTGGCCGTCAGCACAATCTGGTATTATGCCGATGCCGTGCGCGGGGGGCCCGCATAGAGCCTGGCGAGGGCGTCCGCGTCCGCAATGGCGAGATTTCGCCCCGATTTGCGTATCAGGCCGGCCTCGGCAAACCGGTTTATCGCCGCGGAAATCGTCGGGCGGCGGGTATTCAGGAGATTGGCCAGGTCTTCGTGGGTGAGCGTGATTTCGTGCCGCTTGCCATCGTCCCGTGCGGCGGGGTCGGGCTGCGAAAGGGCCAGCAGGGCGCGGGCCAGGCGCTGCTCCACGCTTTGCGACGCCATTTCGCCGACCCGGTAATGGAAGTCGGTCATGCGGTTGACCAGCAGCTCCAGCAGGTGTTCCGCCAGTTGCGGCTCGTCGCGCATCAGGGCGAGCAGACGCGCGCGCGCGATCATCGATGTCACGGCCGGCTCGGTCGCAATCGCGTCCGCGTCGCGCACCGGTTTGCTCGCCAGAGCGGTCAGGCCGAGAATATTGTGAGGCAGATGTATCCGCAGCAGGGCTTCCTGGCCCTGCGGTCCGGTCAGGATGGTCCGGGCGCGTCCCGACAACAGCAGATGGATGTGGTTCGCCGGCTCACCCTGCCGGTAGATGACCTCGCCCTTGGCAAAGGATTTCTGCGCTCCCGCGGCGCTCATCCGGTCGACCAGATGAGCGGGAATGATGGCTTCAAGGCCGAGCGGCGCGCCGATTGTATATTCGCGCATTGGCTCTCATCTCCCGGAAGCCCGGACCCTATGCCCGCCAGATGCCGAATTCGGTGAAGGGGATGAAGGACACCTCATCGCCCTCATTGACCCCGGTCACATCTTCGGCGACCTCGATGAGGCCGTCCGCCGCGCACAGCCCGGTGATCAGCCCCGAACCGTCGCGTGCGAATTTCCCCGCCCGGAGGACGCCCCCGTCATCCGCTGTCAGAAAGCCGCGCCAGAATTCGCGCCGTCCGGGTTTCTTGTCCGGAACGCTGAAGGCGGCCTTCAGAGGATAGCGCGCGGGCTCGCGCCAGCTTCCCCCGCCCAGGCGCACCAGCACCGGGTAGACATAAAGCAGAAAACACACGAACACCGCGACCGGATTGCCGGGCAGGCCCATATGCACGCAGTCGCCGATTTGCCCGAAAGCCATCGGCCGCCCCGGCTTGATGGCAATCTGCCACATATGCAGCGAGCCAAGCGCGTCCAGCGCGTCCACCACATGGTCTTCATCACCCTGGCTGGCGCCGCCCGATGTAATGACCGCGTCATATTTGGCGGCGGCCTCCTCGAGGCTGGACTGCACCGCCTGCCGTTCATCTTGCAGGACGCCAAGATCGATGCATTGCGCGCCCGCCGCCTCGATCAGTCCGCGCAGCATCGGCGCGTTGGCGTCGTAAACCTGCCCGGGTTCAAGCGCTTCGCCGGGGCGGATAATTTCGTCTCCGGTCGAGAACACCGCAACCCGGGGCCGTTTGTAACAGGCCAGTTCGCCATATCCCGCCGCCGCGGCGCATGCGGCGTCCTGCGGGCGCAGCCGGCACCCCGCCGTCAGTATTGCCGCACCTTTCTTCACGTCTTCTCCGGCCAGGCGGCGGTTGGCGCCATGCCTGAGCCCGCCCGGAATGGTGACCCGGATCTGCCCGTCGCGGGTTTCGGTATCGGTATCCTCCTGCATCACAACGCTGTCCAGCCCCTCGGGCATGGCCGCGCCGGTGAAAATCCGCGCCGCGGTTCCCTGCTCGATTGCGTCGCTTGCGGCGTGCCCGGCGGCGGCGCGCGCGCTCACGGTGAACGTGCTTCCGTTGTCAGCGTCATAGTCGGCAAAGGCGAAGGCATAGCCGTCCACGGCGGCATTGGTGTGGGCCGGAATATCGCGCGGCGCTATCACATCGGCGGCCAGAATGTGCCCCGGCGTCTCGTCCACGCGCACCTGCTCCACACCGGTCACCGGCGCAATGGCCTCACGCAGGATCGCCACCGCCTCGCCATGTGTCAGGCGGTCGGTATCATGCAGAAAACAGTCGTCGCGAAGTTTTCGGGTCATTTTTTTACAAGACCAAGATGGCCGGCGATAAAGTCCGCGATTGCGCCGATGTCGTTCACATCGAATCCGGGCAGGGCGCCGGTGTTTGCTTCTCCATCGCTGGCGATGGCCACGATTCGCCGATCGTCTCCCGAGAGGGGCTCCTGCGTCAAGGAGCGGGGAGAGCGCGCCTCGATCTTCGGGAACGGCCCGCCCTTGTAGCCCTCGACCAGAATCAGGTCGCAGGGTCCGATATGAGAGAGGATCTCCTCAAAATCCGGTTCCTCTTCATCGCGGAACTCATGCATCAGCGCCCAGCGCTTGGGAGATATCAGCGCGACCTGCCGCGCTCCGGCGTTGCGGAATTTGTAAGAGTCGCGCCCCGGATGGTCGATGTCGAATTTGTGGTGGGCGTGCTTGATGGCGGACACCACATATCCGCGCCGGGAAAATTCCTCCAGCAGGCGGGCCATGAGCGTGGTCTTGCCGGAATTCTTCCAGCCGATCACGCCGAAGATTTTATGGGTCATGTTGTTATGGTCTCCGCGAATACGGCCTCGGCATGAGCAAGGTCTTCGGGTGAATTGACGTTGAAGAAGGGGTCGAGCTTGGTATCGCCGAACTGCGCCTGGGGGAACTCGGCCGTTGTGGTTATGTGCCGGGCGGTCCAGTGCAGCACCTTGCGGGTGCCGCTCATCAGAGCCTGGGACAGATCGCCGCCGAGCGCCACCGGCCACAGGCCGAACACCGGTTGCAGGCGCCCGTCCGACTGCGCCAGCGCGATGGCCGGATACTGCCCCTTCGTGGCGTCGAGCAGTTTCACCACAAGGTCGCGCGGAAAAAAAGGCGTATCCGTGGCGGCGGTGACAATCCAGCGTGCGTCCGGTGCGTGGCTCTTCGCCCAGGTGAAGCCCGCCAGCACACCGGCCAGCGGTCCGGCGAAGCCTTCCACCGGGTCCGCGACCGTTGGCAGACCAAACCGGGAAAAGCGTTCCGGATCGCCATTGGCATTGAGCACGAGCGTGTCTGTCTGCGCCTTGAGCCGGCCGATGACATGGGAGAGCAGCGGCCTGCCCGCAAGCTTGGCCAGGCACTTGTCGCCGCCGCCCATGCGCCGCGACTGGCCTCCGGCCAGCAGCACGCCGACGATTGGTTCGGTATGCGCTTGCGCCATCACAGATTTCCTGATCCTAGCACACGACCCCAGACCGTCATTCCGGCGAACGCCGGAATCCAGAGCGGAGGTAGCGTCGGATCGCGCCGTTGCAACTGGGTCCCGGCTTTCGCCGGGACGATGGAAGTCGGTGAGACAAAGCGCGCCAATTCAAACAGCCTCTTCCGGCAGGCCCGCCTTGCGGGCGTGCCTGGCCGGTTCATCGGCCACATGTGCGAGATCCGCGTCATAGACGAGGCGCTCTTCGCCCGCGAGCACGACGAAGCGCTTGCCGCGCATGCGCCCGATGAGCGTCAGTCCGGCCTGTTTGGCGAGATCCACGCCCCAGGCGGTAAAGCCGGATCGCGACAGCAGCACCGGAATGCCCATCTTGACGGTCTTGATGACCATTTCCGAGGTCAGACGCCCGGTTGTGTAGAAGCTCTTGTCGCCGGCCGAGATTTTGTTCAGCAGCATATAGCCGGCGATCTTGTCGACCGCATTATGGCGTCCGACATCTTCCACATAGAGGAGCGGCGTGTCTCCTTTGCACAGGACGCAGCCATGGATTGCCCCGGCTTTCAGATAGAGCGAGGGCGCGGTGTTGATCTTTTTTTGCAGCGCGTAAAGCCAGGAGGTGTGAATGCGCGCTTGCGGGTTGAGCACGGCGTCCTCGAACTCCTCCATCAGATCGCCGAACATGGTGCCTTGCGCGCAACCCGACGTCTGCACCTTCTTTTTGAGTTTTTCCTCGTAATCGGTTTCGCGCTTCGTCCGCACCACCACCACATCGAGATCCTCGTCATGGTCGATGGAGGTGATCACGTCATCGGCGCGCAGCATGTTCTGGTTGAACAGATAACCGGCCGCCAGCAGGTCCGGATGATCGCCGATCGTCATCATGGTGACGATCTCCTGGCCGTTCAGATACAGCGTCAGGGGCCGCTCGGCGACGACGGAGGTTTCGATCTCCGCGCCCGCCTGATCGCGGCCGCGGACGCGGAGCGAGAGCTGCGGATGGTCGGGATCGGGCCGGAGCGTGAATTCTTTCAACTGATGCGGCTCCAAGATTGGCGGGTGCAGGGCGATGCAATATCGATTTCAGTTGAAACTAGAACTTGTGCCGGCGCGCGCGCAAGATGCCAGTGCCGCAATGCCGCAGACTCGCAGTCTGATTGTTGCATGCCGCGAAACTGTGCTAAATGCCCGCAACGCAACCAAACGAAGATGAAGCGTCCCGGCCCGCCTCCTGCTCATTGCATGTTATCGCGGGCGCCGGCACGCGGGGAAGCAGACGAACATGGCGAAAAAAAACAACGGGAATGCCGCCGGGGCGGCGGTTGCAAAAGAGCAGGTGCTTGAAGAGCTCAAGCGGGTGAGGGGCCCGGATCTGTCCGACAATATCGTCGCGCTCGGTCTCGTCTCGGAAGTCGTCATTCACAAGGACAAGGTGTATTTCGCCATTTCCGTCGATCCGGCGCGCGCGGAGGAACTCGAGCCGCTGCGCCAGGCGGCGGAAAATGTGGTCCTGGAGCTTCCCGGCGTGAGTTCGGCGACGGTCACCTTGACGGCGGACCGCGAGGCCGGGGCGGGGTCCTCTCCGGCGCCGCAAGCTGGCCCCTCCTCTGGCCCCTCCTCTGGCCCAATGGGCGGTCCGGGGGCCGAGCCCAGGGCCGCGGGCATTCCCGGCGTGAAGCACATCATCGCCGTGGCGTCCGGCAAGGGCGGGGTCGGAAAATCGACGACGGCGATCAATCTCGCGCTCGCCTTTCAGGACCAGGGTCTGAAAGTGGGCGTCTTGGACGCCGACATCTATGGCCCCTCCATGCCGCGTCTCTTGGGCATTACCGGCCGGCCGCAGCCAACTCAGGACAATATCCTGAAACCCATGGAAGGCTATGGGCTGAAAGTCATGTCCATGGGCTTCCTGGTGGAAGAAGACACGCCGATGATCTGGCGCGGACCCATGGTCATGTCGGCCATTACGCAGATGCTCAAGGAAGTCGACTGGGGCGAGCTCGATCTGATGGTGGTGGATATGCCGCCCGGTACCGGCGATGCCCAGCTCACCATGGCGCAGCAGGTTCCGCTGGCCGGCGCGATCATCGTTTCCACGCCGCAGGATCTGGCGCTCATCGATGCGCGCAAGGGGCTCAACATGTTCCGCAAGGTGGATGTCCCGGTGCTGGGGATTGTCGAGAATATGAGCTATTTCCTGTGCCCCGGCTGCGGCGAGCGTTCCGACATTTTCGGTCATGGGGGCGCGCGTTTCGAAGCTGAAAGGCTCGGCGTAACCTTTTTGGGCGAGGTTCCGCTGCATATGGATATTCGCGAAAAGTCCGACAGCGGGCAGCCGATCGTTGTTTCCGATCCCAAGTCCCCGCAGGCGGAGGTTTACCGCGAGATCGCCGCGATGGCCTGGGCGGGAATTGAAACGGAAGACTCCAAAAGCGCGCCGCCGAAGATCGTTATCGAGGGTTAGTGCGTATCACCGATAGGTGGAAACCGGTTATCGGACAAATGATACGCATAAACAAAAAGTCAGGCCGCACGGGTTGCTCGTTTCGCCTCGGCCCGGTTGCCCAGCGTAATTTTCAGCGGTTCGGCGATTCTTTTGGCGCAGGCGCTCGCGCTGACCGGGCGGCCATAGAGGAATCCCTGCACCTGGTGGCAGCCGAGACTCTTTACGATCTGGTTCTGCTCGGGCGTTTCCACGCCTTCCGCGGTGATGCTGACGCCGAGTGAGCGGCCCATGGCGATAATGCATTTGACAATGCCCATAATGGCCTTGTCCCGGGTCATCGTCCGGACGAAGGATTTGTCAATTTTGATCCGGTTGAAGGGGAAACTCGAAATATAGCTCAGACTGGAGTATCCGGTTCCGAAGTCATCCATCGCGATCGACACGCCAAGGGCGCGCAGCCCGTTCAGGTCTTCCACCACCTTGCCGGTCGTGTTGATGAGAAGGCTCTCGGTGATCTCAAGCTCGAGGCGCGCCGGGTCGAGGCCGGTTTCTTCGAGTATGCCCTTCACCTGTTTCACGATATTGATCCGTTTGAACTGGATGGCCGAGAGGTTGACCGCGACCTTGAGCGGTTTCGCCCAGGCGGCCGCGTCCATGCAGGCGCGGCGCAGGACCCACTCGCCGATGGGAACGATCAGTTCGGTTTCTTCCGCCAGGGGAATGAAGAAGGCGGGCGAGATGGTGCCGTCTGCCGGGCGGTTCCAGCGGATCAGGGCCTCATAGCCGCAGATGGTCTGGGTGTCGAGGACGACCTGCGGCTGATAATGCAGCTCAAACTGATCTGAATCGAGTGCCCGGCGAAGGTCGCACTCCAGGTCGCGCCGCTCGATAAAGGCGGTGTCCATGCCGTCTTCGAAGAATTTGTAAGCATTGCCGCCGTCGGCCCTGGCGCGCCCGAGTGCCAGATTGGCATGACGTATGAGGATGGCGGCATCATCGGTATCGTCGGGTGCGACCGCGCCGCCAATCGATACCGTGCAGGTAATTTGCTCGCCATTGACCCAGAGCGGCGCGGAGAGCGCTTCTTTCAATGTTGCGGCGAACACGGCGGCCTGCCCGGCGCGCGCGATGGATGAGAGTATCAGCGTGAACTGATCGCCGCCGATGCGCGCGGCAAAATCGCCGTCGCGAATATTGGATTTCAGAATCTCCGTGACATAGCGCAGAACGGAATCGCCCGCGCTGTGTCCAAGCGCATTGTTTATTTCCTTGAAACGGTCGATGTCGACAATGAGGACCGCGAGATGGACGCCGGCCTTCTTGCGGGTTTCCAGCGCCCGGCCGAGTTGCCGGTCGAACAATTTTCGATTGGCGAGACCGGTCAGTTCATCGTGACAGGACAGATAGCGGACCCGCTCTTCGGCCTTGATGCGGTCGCGCGTTCTGAAGATCACGAACAGCGACGGAATGCCAAAGGCGATCAGCAGCATGATGCCGGTTACGCTGGCGATGATAAGGAAGGAGTTGGTGAAATATTCGGCCTGCTCGCTCTGATCGACGAAGGCGACAATCGATCCGATGTAGTCGCCCGCCGAATGGAACGGGATCACCACCGAGGCATAGTTCGCGGGCACCGCGCTTTCCTCGCCGGTGCGCACTTGCGCGGTGAGCAGCTTGCGATCCCTTTGGTAACGGGTCACGGGCGATTTGAGAGCGAATGACAGGTCCCGGTAGGGGCGCCAGTCCGACGGTCCGGCGGAATGGAACAGATTTCCGGATTCGTCAAATACGTCGAATGCAAATATGCGCGAGACCAAGCGGCGCTGGTCCAGGTGGATTCTGCGGTTCGCGAATGCGTTCTGGAGGTCGTATGTTTCGGTCTGCAGGGCGGTGTTAAAGCCCGTGGCCCAACGTTTGGCCTCGGCCCGGGCATCGTACATCAACTGGATTTCCTTGACGGAGGTCGATGTGAGAATGACTATGCCGATCATGCAGACGATAAGCAGGGCGAGCCCGAGAACGGTCATCAGGTCGCGCTTGAAAAATATTATCCTGGACATTTCTGCCCGCCCCCAAAACTGTACTCCGACAGCTGGCGGCAAGAATACGAGATGCAGGTAAAAATCCGTGTAATAGAAGTGCTTAACGAAAAAATACAGTCAAAAACACTACCGAACACCGGTCCGGCCGGAAGACTTAAGGTCCGGACCCTGATGGCTGCCTGAAATGACCGCGAAACTACTTGCGCCGGGCCTGCCGGGGTATCAGCCGCCGGTGACGGACATATGCCGCGAAACCGCCGGGCGGCTGGTGCTGCGGTCGATGATGAAATCATGCCCTTTCGGCTTGCGGGAGATGGCCTCGTCAATGGCCTGACCGAGCAAACCGTCACTTTCGGCGGCCCGCAGGGGGGCGCGCAGATCGGCCGCGTCATCCTGGCCGAGGCACATATAGAGGGTGCCGGTGCATGTCACCCTGACGCGATTGCAGGACTCGCAGAAATTGTGGGTCATGGGAGTGATAAACCCGATGCGGCCGCCGGTTTCCCTGACTTTCACATAGGTGGCCGGCCCGCCGGATTTGTAGGGAATGTCTTCCAGTGTCCAGGCGTCCATCAGCCGGGAGCGAACCACGGAGAGCGGCAGATACTGGTCGGAACGGTCGCCATCGATGTCGCCCATCGGCATGGCTTCAATGAAGGTCAGATCCATGCCCCGGCCGTGGGCCCAGCGGATCATCCCGTCATATTCGTGCTCGTTGATGTCCTTGAGCGCCACGGCGTTGATCTTGACCCGCAGGCCGGCGTCCCGGGCGGCTTCGATCCCGGCCATGACCTTGTCATAGTCGCCCCAGCGTGTGATTTCCCGGAACTTTTCAGGGCTTAACGTGTCGAGGGACACATTGACCCGCTTCACGCCGCAATCGGCCAGCTGCCTGGAGAACCGGTTCAGCTGGCTGCCATTGGTGGTGAGGGTCAACTCGTCGAGCGCGCCGGATTTCAGGTGCCGGGAAAGGGCCTCAAACAGCCACATGATGTTCTTGCGCACCAGCGGTTCGCCACCGGTAATGCGGAGTTTGCGGACGCCCCTGGCCACGAAAGCGGTGCACAGGCGGTCCAGCTCTTCCAGCGTCAGCAGGTCTTTTCTCGGCAGAAAAGTCATGTTTTCCGCCATGCAATAGAAGCAGCGAAAATCACACCGGTCGGTCACCGAGACGCGCAGATAGCTGACATGGCGGCCATAGGGATCGATCAGCGGTGGCGCATCGGCCTGAATGGGGGCAGAAAATGTCATCACGCATTACCTCTTAAAGCGTTCAAAAAGACGCAATCCATTCCGCGATACCCGATTGTCCGCCCCAGGTATCCAGGAAAAATCGCGATCCTTACGCGACATCCTCACCTTAGCAGTGGCGGCGGCGCGATCAAGTCTGCCAGACAGGGGAAATTTTACCCGTCCGGGCAGACTGCGTGTCGAGGACCAAACTGGGCCGCAGAACCGCACTCCCGTCAGCTCTACACCGGTGATATGTATCGGAAAAATGACCTTTCACAGGGTGATCCGCGAACCGGTCCGGGGGGCGGGGTTCAGGCGCCATTGTTTCGTAGGAAGAACGACAGTTACTACGTTATATTGAAACTAACACGTTGCCTTTGGGCCTTCTGGCTTGCACACTATTGGCGTATGCGGACCTGTGTGCCGCACGGGAGGATAAGAAGATCGAAATGCCCGTAGAAGAGGCAACGCGGGAGAAACCTGGCGCTCTCGCACAGGAAGATGCACTGCGTGCGCAGATGTATCGCTTTCTGGCGCGGCTGCTGGCTGCTCCGCCCGATGCGGCTTTGCTGAAAACCGTCGCCGAACTGGAAGGCGGTGAGACCGATCTGGGCAAGGCCATGGCGTCATTCGGCAAGCTGGCCATGAAGAGCGATCCGGTGCGGGCCGATCAGGAATTTCATGATCTCTTCATCGGCGTCGGCCGGGGCGAACTGCTCCCTTACGGATCTTACTATCTGACCGGATTTCTTCACGAAAAGCCACTGTCCAAGCTGCGCAGCGACATGGCCCGGCTTGGCATCGCCCGTGGCGAAGAGCGCAAGGAGCCGGAAGACCATATTGCCTCCCTCATGGACATCATGGCCGGGTTGATAACCGGCGAGTTCGGCGATCCCGCGCCGCTTGCCGACCAAAAGGAATTTTTCGAAGCCCATATTTCAAATTGGGCAAGTCATTTCTTCGCCGACCTTGAAGGGGCGAAGACATCAGTTCTCTACGCAGCGTTAGGCAGCATCGGCCGGGGCTTCATGGAAATTGAAGCGACGGCATTTTCGATGTCCTGACGGGGCTGGGGAAGGCGGGTGTTGCGCAAGGCCGCCCGTCCAATCAAAGGAGGCAGAGCATGAAAGCGAAATGTGATCGTGTGAATGCTGATCGCCGCGGCTTCTTGAAGCTTGCCGGTGTCGGCGCCGCTGCTGGCGGTGTCGCTCTCGTGAGCGGCGGGGACCTGGCGGAAGCAAACGCGACTGCCGATAAAACCGGTCGTCTCTACAGGGAGACCGACCACATCAAAACCTATTACGCCCTGGCCCGTTACTAGGGCCCGGAGCGTAACAGGATTCGCCCCGCCGTTTGCGGGGACAGGGCTCTGAACGTTTCGGAGCACAACTTTTGGAAGGAGGAAGCGATGCTCAGGAAGAAGGTAAACGGGGTTGCGAAAGGCCCCCGTTTGTCGTCTGCCATAAGCGAGCTGACCGGTGGCGCCGTCGATCGGCGTACCTTCCTGCGCAATTCGGGACTGGCTATCGGCGGTCTCGCGGCTGTAACAGGCTTGCGCAGCGGAATGGTCACCAAAGCAGAGGCAGCGTCCGACAACAGCGGGGCGATCAAGATCAAGAAATCGATCTGTACCCATTGTGCGGTGTGTTGCACGGTCTTGGCAGAGGTGCAGAACGGCGTTTGGATCGGGCAGGAGCCCGGTTTCGACAGCCCGATCAACCTTGGCGCCCATTGCGCCAAAGGCGCCGCGGTACGCGAACACGCTCATGGCGAGCGGCGTCTGAAGTTCCCGACCAAGCTCGTGGGCGGTAAATGGAAAAAGATCAGCTGGGACGACGCGATTAACGAGATTGGCGACAAGATGCTCGCCATCCGTAAAGAGTCCGGCCCCGACTCGGTCTATTGGCTCGGTTCGGCGAAACATTCGAACGAACAAGCCTATTTGTTCCGCAAACTCTACGCGTTCTGGGGGTCCAATAACGGCGATCACCAGGCACGGATCTGTCACTCGACCACGGTTGCGGGTGTTGCCAACACCTGGGGCTATGGCGCGATGACGAACTCCTTTAATGACATCCGGAAAACTAAGGCGATGATCCTGCTCGGATCCAATCCGAGCGAGGCTCACCCCGTTGCCCTTCAGCATATACTGAAGGCGAAGGAGGAGAACAACGCCGCGCTGATCGTTTGCGATCCGCGTTTCACGCGGACAGCTTCTCACGCTACGGAATTTGTCCGGTTGCGTCCGGGTACGGACGTCGCCCTCATCTGGGGCATTCTCTGGCACATTTTCGAGAATAGCTGGGAAGACCAGGAGTATATCCGGCAGCGTGTGTGGGGCCTGGAGTATATCCGCGAGGAAGTGAAGAAATGGACACCGGAAGAGACCAAGAGGGTCACCGGAGTCCCTGGTTCACAACTTCGCCGTGTCGCACGCACTCTCGCCACCAACAGGCCGGGGACGATCATCTGGTGCATGGGTGGCACGCAGCATACGACCGGCAACAACAACACCCGCGCCTACTGCATTCTGCAGCTGGCGCTCGGCAATATCGGCCGTACGGGCGGCGGCGCCAATATCTTCCGTGGCCACGACAATGTGCAGGGCGCGACAGACTTCTGCGTGCTTTCGCATTCATTGCCGGGCTATTACGGCCTCAAGAAAGGCTCATGGAAGCATTGGGCGCGCGTTTGGGATGTCGAATATGACTATCTCAAGGGCCGGTTTGCATCCGAAAAGCTGATGCAGTCGAAGGGCATCCCCGTGTCGCGCTGGGTGGACGGCGTGCTGGAAGCCAAGGACAAGATAGACCAGCCGGACAATCTCCGGGCCATGGTGTTCTGGGGCCATGCCAACAACTCGCAGACCCGCGGCATAGAGATGAAGAAGGCGTTCGAGAAGCTCGATCTTCTCGTCGTCGTCGATCCCTATCCGACATTCAGCGCGGTGATGTCCGATCGCACCGACGGTGTTTATCTGCTTCCCGCCTCGACGCAGTATGAGACCTACGGGTCCGTCACCGCGTCGAACCGTTCGCTGCAATGGCGTGAAAAGGTTATCGAACCGGTGTTCGAATGCCTGCCCGATCACACGATCATATACAAATTCGCCAAGAAGCTCGGTTTCGCCGACGAGATGTTCAAGAACATCAAAGTCGAGAACGATGAGCCGAATGTCGAAGAGATAACCCTTGAATTCAACAAGGGCATGTGGACGATCGGGTATACGGGCCAGTCTCCGGACCGGCTCAAACTGCACATGGCCAATCAGCACACTTTCGACAAGACCACGCTCAAGGCGAATGGCGGTCCGGCCGATGGTGAGTATTACGGTCTGCCATGGCCGTGCTGGGGTACCGCGGAAATGAAGCACCCGGGCACACCCAATCTGTATGATCCGTCAATGCCCGTCGCCGAAGGCGGCTTGAACTTCCGCGCCCGTTTCGGCGTCAAGGCGCCGGACAAGTGGGGTGGAGCGAACCTGCTCGCCGAAGGCGGCAATGAGGGCGTTTCCTATCCCGTCGGCAACGAGCTGAAGGACGGGCATCCCGAGTTCACCATGGCCATGCTGAAAAAGCTTGGCTGGGAGGGTGACCTCACGGCGGATGAGACGGCAGTCATCGAAAAAATCGCCGGCGACAAAACCAACTGGAAGACCGACCTTTCGGGCGGTATCCAGCGCGTCGCGATCAAGCATGGCTGTGCGCCTTTCGGCAACTCGAAGGCACGGACCGTGGTCTGGAATTTCCCGGATCCCATTCCGCTCCATCGCGAGCCGTTATACACGCCCCGGCGTGATCTTCTGGACAAGTACGCAACGTATTCCGACCGGCAGATGTTCCGCCTTCCGACCCGCTACGCTTCGATTCAGGAGCAGGATTTCTCGAAAGAGTATCCGCTCATCATGACATCGGGGCGCCTCGTTGAATATGAGGGCGGCGGTGAGGAATCCAGGTCCAACAAGTGGCTGGCGGAGCTTCAGCAAGACATGTTTGTTGAAATCAATACGTCGGACGCGAACAATCTGGGCATCAGGGATGGTCAGATGGTCTGGGTGGAAGGCGCCGAAAAGGCGAAGCTCAAGGTTATGGCCATGGTTACCGAACGGGTCGGCAGGGGCGTTGTGTTCATGCCGTTCCATTTCGGCGGTCATTTCCAGGGCAAGGACCTTAGGGACAAATATCCCGAAGGCGCCGATCCATATGTACTCGGCGAAGCCGCGAACGTGGCCTTCACTTACGGGTATGACTCCGTGACCAATATGCAGGAGACGAAAGTGTCTCTCTGCAAGGTCTACAAGGCATAAGGAGTACACGCGATGGCTAGGATGAAGTTCCTTTGTGATGCAGAACGCTGCATCGAATGCAACGCGTGTGTTACGGCGTGCAAGAACGAGAATGAGGTCCCTTGGGGTATCAATCGCCGCCGGGTGGTGACGATCAATGACGGCAAGCCGGGTGAGAGATCGATCTCGGTCGCCTGCATGCATTGTTCCGATGCGCCCTGCATGGCGGTGTGTCCGGTGGATGTGTTTTACCAGACCGACGAAGGTGTGGTGCTGCACTCCAAGGATCTCTGCATCGGTTGCGGCTATTGCTTCTATGCGTGCCCGTTCGGCGCGCCGCAATTCCCGCAGGTCGGCAATTTCGGTTCCCGCGGCAAGATGGACAAATGTACCTTCTGCGCCGGTGGTCCCGAGACCGACAAATCCGACGTTGAGTTCAAGAAGTACGGCCGTAATCGCCTTGCGGAAGGCAAGCTGCCGCTTTGTGCCGAGATGTGCTCGACCAAGGCCCTGCTTGCCGGCGACGGCGATGTCGTATCCGACATCTACCGTGAGCGCGTGGTATCGCGCGGCTTCGGCTCCGGTGCATGGGGCTGGGGACGGGCATACCCCGGACAAGGCGCGTAAGCAGCAAAACCAGGGCGGGGCGGTCTTTTCGGGGGCCGCCCCCCTCTTATTGCCCGAAACCCGATTTCAAATTGGCTTTGGCTTGGTTCTTTTATTGAATTTGGCGGTAACCTTAGACCGTTTCCTGAGGTGCGGGATGACGACCGGCGAGATATCGGATTGGGCCGGTTTCGCAAAAAGGGAGAAATTTAATGCGTATGATTTCCTTTTTCCTGATCCTGGCGGGAACGCTGGTTCTCGCGGGATGCAAGGATGCCGACCGGCCATTGAGCTATGAAAAGGGCGTGTATGCGGGCAAGGCCGATACCAAACTGACGGCCGACCAGCTTGAAGCCCTGCGCCATAGGGGCGCTCTTCAGAGACAGTAACGGGAGGGAACA
Source organism: bacterium BMS3Bbin10 (assembly GCA_002897995.1). Lineage (GTDB taxonomy): Bacteria > Pseudomonadota > Alphaproteobacteria > Rhizobiales > Methyloligellaceae > UBA2767. The sequence continues at coordinate 38,242 of BDTT01000030.1, forward strand.
ATCATGACGGCGGTTTCAAGATGCAGGGGCTGGGTTGCGCAGCTCGCCGTGCTCGCGCTGATTGCTCTGGGAACGACCTTTGCGCTCGAATTTGCCGACCCCCAATATGCCGCGGCGCAGAGCAGCGTGCGCCCTCCGGCGGATGCCACGGCCAATGTGATGGGAGGAACCGTTCCGGGCATGTCGCGGAGCAGTGATTCCGCCTCGGAGATATGGCGCGCCGTGCGCAAGGGCGTTAAGGGCACGGTCTCGATTCCCGATAAAAAGGCGGGTCATCTGGTTCAGTCCGAGGGTGATTCCTGGCGGGCTGTCAGGAACGGCCCGATCGCGACCTGGGGCGTCATCGGCCTGGCGGGCGTGATTGCCCTGCTGGCTGTATTTTTTCTTATTCGCGGCAAGATCCGCGTTGAACACGGCATGGCCGGACGCACCATTACGCGCTTCACGGACATCGAGCGGATAGGCCACTGGCTGCTGGCCGTGTCCTTTATCATTCTGGCGGTCACCGGGCTCAACATCACCTATGGCAAATACTTCCTGCTGCCGGTGCTGGGCAAGCCCGCCTTCGCCGCGCTCGCGGCCGGCGGCAAGTGGCTGCACAGTTATGTGGCGTTTGCCTTCATGGCCGGACTGGCGATGGTCCTGGTTCTCTGGATCAGGGAGAATTTCCCGGACAAATACGATCTCATATGGTTCCTCAAGGGCGGCGGCATGATCGTAAAGGGCGTGCATCCGCCATCGAAGAAATTCAACGCCGGTCAAAAAATTCTCTTCTGGCTGGTTATCTGGGGCGGGCTGGGCCTGAGCCTGACCGGCATCGCCCTGCTGTTCCCGTTCCAGATAGATTTCCCCGCCGGAATGGAGCCGGTCCAGCAGATGCAGTTCGCAACCACGTGGCACGCGGTCATCGCACTTGTCCTGACCATCGTGGTGATCGCCCATATCTATATCGGCACGATGGGCATGGAAGGCGCCTTCGATGCCATGGGCACCGGTGAAGTTGACGAGAACTGGGCCAGGGAGCACCACTCCGTCTGGGCCAAGGAAGTCTCCAAATCCAGACGCGGCCGCAAGGCCAGGGCCAAGGCCAAGGCGGCGCCTGCGGAGTAGCGCGAAGTTTGCGGACAGGCGGCGCCAGCCGGTGTCCCCGCCTGCCCGCCTCGCGCCAGTTCAGGCGAACGTCATGCCAGGCAGGGATAACGCAAATCCGGGGCGGTTTTGGTCACAGCGCGTGTTGATGCGCGTGTCAATCTGTGCGCTGGGCGCGCTTCTTCTGCTGTCCCGGCCGCTCTGGCGCGGGGCTGAATTCGAAGCCCGCGCCGAGGAGAGCGATGCGGCGGTCACGGCGTCCGCCGCGAAACCGGACGCCCCGAAAGACGCGTCCGCTCCCGGCGGGCAGGGCGATCTCAGCCTCCGGGGCCATGGCGGGCCGGTTCACTCCATTAAACTTAACAGCGCCAAAACCCGCGCGCTGACCGGCAGTTTCGACTATTCCATGATGCTGTGGGACCTGAGCGCACGGCCCCCGAAGCAAATCCGGCGCTTCGACAAACATGACGGGTGGGTCAAGGCGGTCGCCCTTCACCGCGATGGCAGGCGCGCGCTTTCAGCCGGCGGCGGCGATGTCTGGCTCTGGGATCTGGCCACGGGCGAGGCCCTGTACCGGTTCAAGGGACACAAGGCGGAAATCTCCGCGCTCGCCCTGTCGCCTGACGGCAAATGGGCGGCGTCCGCGAGCAGCGACCGGACCGTGCGGCTCTGGAACCTTGAGACCCGGCGGGCCGGACCGGTGCTCAAGGGGCATAAAGGGCCGGTCAACGCCGTTGCTTTCTCCGCGGACGGCAAGACCGTTTTCACCGCCGGCTATGACGGGACCATTCGCAGCTGGGCGAGCGCCGGCGGCGCGTTCAAACGCATCCTCTACCGCCACGGATTCGGCATCAACGCCATGGCGCGCCTGCCGGGCAAGAAGGATCTTCTGGTGTTCGGCGCGCTCGACGGCCGCGCCCTCGTCATCGACGCAAGGACCGGCGAACGGGTCCATCGGTTCAAGGCGCTGCAAGGCCCGTTTCTGGCGATCGCGCTACAGGAGAAGCCGGGCCTGCTGGCCCTTTCCGGGTTCGAGAAGAAGGGCGGCGACATTGTCGGGTTCATTCATGTGTTCCGCCTCGGCGACTGGGCGCCGATCGAGGAATATGAAAACCCGCGCGGGCCCATCTGGGCGATGGATTTCGGCGCCATCGGGGCGACGATCTACTATGGCGGCAAAGACGACCGGGTGACCGTCTGGCAGGTCAGCCCGCGCAAGGAGTTTGAAACGATTGCCGGGCCGATGCCGCGGCGCTTTGAGGTGAACGGCACCGCCGATCAGGGCGAGTTGCAATTTGTGCGCAAATGCTCTCTTTGCCACACATTGACGTCGGATGGCGGCAACCGGGCCGGGCCGACGCTCTACCGGCTGTTCGGCCGCAGGGCCGGCACGCTGCCCGGCTATCCCTACTCGGACACATTGAAAAATGCTGATATAATATGGAGCGCGGAGACAATTGAACTGCTCTTCGGCCTTGGCCCCAGCCACTATTTGCCGGGCACGAAGATGCCGCTGCAGAAAATCTCGGACCCGAAGAAACGCGAAGCGCTGATTGCCTATCTGAAAACAGCCAGCGACGCCAAGAGCGAAGACAGCAGCCGAAAGAGCGACGAGACAGGAAAAGATAGTTCTAAGGAGCAGTGACATGAAAGCCTTTGTGATGAGCATGATTGGCCTGGCCGCGATCACCCTGATCGCAGCTTTCGGCCTTGGCGTGATCGATATGTCGGCTGAACAGGTCTACTTGTCGACGAGCGGCAACGTCCGGCTGTAGGGTGTTTGCGGTTTCGGTTGAGCCTCCCGGCGGCGCGCGCGGGCGGCAGACGGGTGCGCAAGCCGCGGGATTTTGTCAGCGCCATGTCGCGCCTGTTGCGGGCCGATGCGCTGGAAATTGAAATTGATCGCGGCGGAGCCGGGCAAACGCTCCGCATCGAGAAGTAACAACGGTACGGAAAAGTCAGGAGATTCAGATGGACGAAGACCGCTTCAACATGTCACTGCGGAAATTCCTCAAGCAGGTGGGCGTGACCTCCCAGCAGAAGATCGAAAAGGTCGTGCGCGAAGGAGGTGCGGGAGACGCCGCCTCGCTCAAGGTGAAGATGGTGCTGAGCGCGGAAGGCACGGATTTGAATCACATCGTCGAGGGTGAAATCGAGATCGGCTAGATGTGAGCCGTGTTTGAAGTAATCCAAGCCACCCGCTCCCCCTTGCCCAACCACCCCGTGAGTGTACCCTTGGGGTGGCCCGCGCAAGGGGGAGCGGGTGGCTGGGCACTTCCGGTTTCATTGACACCCCTGAAGAGCCTGCCCCCACACGCCGACACTCAAACCTCAGATGGCGATCATGCATCAACCTGACCCTACATTCCCCCCGCTCCTCAAGGGCCACGATATCCCCGGGTCCGGCAGCGCGTATGACGTGGCCTGCGCCAAAGCGTCGGCCGGTGAACTGGGCGCCGGGGATGTGGTGTGGAGCCGCCATGCGTCGCGCGTCGGCATAGCCATTATTCTTGAGCCGGAAGTTCCCCTTGAGACGGCCGTGCAGATGCTGCCTCTCTCGATGGTGGCGATCGGCGATTGTCTCGGCGCGCTCACGCCGCCTCAGGTTGGGCTGACATTCACATGGCCGGGCGAGATTCGCCTCAACGGCGCGTTTGGCGGAACCATGAAGGCGGCGGCGGGGGGCGTGCGCGATGCCGGCGCGGTGCCTGAGTGGATGGTTCTGGGTCTGTGGCTGCGCCACAGGCGCGAGGACGCCGAGCCGGAGCCGGGCGATGTGCCGGACCGGACCTGGCTGTCGGAGGAAGGCTGCACGGAGCTGAGCCGTACCGAAATTATCGAGTCCTACACCCGCCATTTCCTCACCTGGCTCAATTCGTGGAACGAGGACGGATTCAAATCCATACACGCGTCCTGGTGGTTCCGGGCCCAGGAGAGGGACGAGGAGGTGACAGTGGAACTCGGCGGGCAAACGCTCACCGGAGTTGTTCGCGGGCTCGACGACAACGGCAATCTGCTGTTGCAGCGCGATGAGGCCACGAAGGCGGCGCTGCTCATCGACTATTTCGAATTTCCCGAAGCGTGAAGATCGGCCGCATCCATGAAATTCCTCAGGACCATCCGGTTCGATTCTTCAGACGATCATGTGTTTGAATTGACGGCGGCGCCCGATGAATGGGCGGTGTCGGGGGGCTTCGCATTTGCCGGCCTCGCCGGCGGTGACGTGAAGGGCAAAACAAGACAGGCCTTCGCCAACGGTTTCCTCGGGCTCGGCTCCTTCGGCCGGTCAACATTTACGGCCGTGGGCGAATGCGGCGAGGATGATCTTGCCGGTATCGAGCGCGCCCTGGCGAAGCATTTCATCGACAAGTATGGCGCGCCGGACGAGGACGCCGCGCTTGGCGCCGCGCGCGACGAGGCGCAATTCATTCTCGATTTGTGCGAGACGCCGCTCATCAACACGATCTTCACGGTGCGCCGGAGCTTTGCCGATGACGGGCGGATCAGGGAAGAATTCCGGACCATTCAGGCTCCCGACGCGCAGCCCAAACACACGCGTATCTGGAGCGTCGTCGAAGACCATGAATGATTTCTGGAAATCGGCCGGCATGCATCTCGTCGAGGTCAATGCGCAGGGATGGCTCAGTGTCACGCCCGACTTTCTGCGCGCCTATTATACCCGCCCCGAAGTGCATCCCATCGACACTTCCTGCGCGCGGGAGAAGGGTCTGTTCGAGGATCTGATGGGCGACCCTTACATGGAGGTGACGGATGAGCGGCTGGCGTCGCTGGCCGATCAGGACGCGGCGTTCAATTACCGGGCCGTGCTCGCCTTTCGCGCCCATCTGACCGGGGCGGGCACCCTTGAAGGGGCTTATCTGAAAATGGTGCGGGCCCGCGAACTCGACTTTCCCCCGGTGTTCGTCGCCCAGCTCGTGCATCTGATCATGCGCAACATCCTTGCAAACTGCGAGGACCCGATCCGGCTGCGGGCCGGGGAGATATTCTTCCGCGAGCAGAGCGTCAGCACCGATGACGGGCGCGTCATGCTGGCGGACGAGGAAATCGTCTCCATGCATTCGGCGACCGGCGGTCTGGGGTCGCTTGGGCAGCTGCTGGTCGAAAACGAGACGCCGCTGCGCAAGGTCGAGCTCGATGTGCTCGATGAGAATAACAAAAACGCCTATTGGGAGCGCTCCGACCGGTTCGACATGGTGGTGGATTTCCGCTTTACCCAGCCCGCGCTCGACGCCTATGCCCGGGCGCTGGAAGCCTGGATTGAACATTTCCTGCAACTAAAAGTCAGCGTCGAGCCGCGCCAGTCTATTCTGGACGAGAAATGGAGCTGGCATATCGGCATGGACGCGGAATCGAACCGGATTTTGAACGCGCTCTATGAGGGCAGGGAGCTGGAGCCGGGCGATGATGAGCGGCTGATCGCTCTCTTTCGGATGACGGTCGAGGACGACAGCGCGCTGATCGACGCCATGCGGGCCAAGCCGATCTATCTCGGCCTCGCCATGACGCCCGAAAAGATCGTCAGGATGAAGCCGCAGAATCTGCTGACCAACATGCCGCTGCCAAGGGAGGCCTGAGGGGCGAAGAGTCCCTTTGTTGTCACCCCACCCCCAACCCCTCCCCGTCAAGGGGAGGGGGGTTATGTTACGCGGCGCTTCCTGCATATCTCCCTCCCCCCTTGCGGGGGAGGGCTGGGGAGGGGGGGTGGCGGTCCCCTATAAAGCAATAACACCCTAATCCAGAAAATCATCGACCGATTTCCCGGACGCGCGCGCCTTTTCCTCGGCCGCCAGATAGTCTTCCGTGGTGCGCACTTTTGGCCGGGTTCCCTTGGAGAATGGATCATCGCCGAGTTCCGACAGGGCCTGTACCCGGCAGTCGTCGCACATCTTGATGAGCCTGGCCTGCTCGGCGTTCTGGAACATCCAGTGCTTGCCTTCCAGCTCCTTCGTGACGCGGTCGATCGCCGCCCTGGAGCCGAAGGGTTTGCCGCAGGAGACGCACTCGAAGGGCTCGGCCTCGTTCAGGATCCGCGGCGACAGGGCTTCGGGCGAAAAATCGAACCGCGGCTCCAGCGCGATGACGCTTTCGGGGCAGGTCGCCCGGCACAGCCCGCACTGCACGCATGCGCTTTCTGTAAAGCGCAACTCGGGCCGCTCGGGATTGTCGCTGAGCGCATCCGCCGGGCAGGCGCTGACGCAGGCCATGCACAAGGTGCAGCCCTTGATGTCGATGTTCACACGGCCATAGGGCGCGCCTTGCGGAAGCTCCAGCACGTCAACGCCGCCCCGCGATGCTTCATTGAGTTTGGTCAGGATCGCGCGCGCGATCTCACGTTTTCCCCCGGCCGGCGTGAAGGCCGAGGCGCGGACCGCTTTCAGCTTCGGCAACTCATAAAGCGCCGCCTCGGCCAGGTCCGGGTCCTGCTCGGCAATGAGCCTTATGCGCGCCTCTTCGCCATGGCCGAGGCCCTCAAGAAAGGCGTTGGCCAGTGCGATCTGCCCCTCCAGCGCGGGCAGTTCATCGGCCCGGTCGGGCGGGGCGAGCACCACCACCTGGCCGAACCCGGCCGCCACCGCGCCGAGCAGAATGTCATGGCCCGCCTGGGTGACGGCGTAGAGGGAGATCGGCAGCATGGCGGCCGGCAGCCCCCGGCCGAAGCGCGCCATCGCGGAGATCAGCCCCGCGCCGTGGCTTTCGTTATGGATCAGCAGAACCGGGTTCTTGCCGCCGGCATTGGCAAAGGTCTCGGCGAGAATCTGGATGCGGGAGATGAGATCGCCGCGCTCGGGGAAGGCATAGCTGACCGCGCCGGTCGGGCAGGTGGCGCTGCAACTGCCGCAGCCGCCGCAGATGCCCGGGTCGATCTCCACGCCATCGCCCAGCGGCGCAATCGCCGACATCGGGCAATTGTCGAGGCAATTGCTGCAACCGGTCAGGCCGCTGCGCGAATGGGCGCAGATATCCGCATTATAGGTGACATAGAGCGGTTTCTCGAACTCCCCCACCAGGTCGGTAATCTCGAACATGGCCGTGGCGACGCCGGCCGGGTGGTTCGGGTCCACATGGAAATATCCATCGCGGCGCGCATGGGAAGGGAACAGCGGAGTGCCGCCCGACATATCGAATATGACATCGCAGCGCGCGCTTGCCCCGTCGCGCTCCATCAGGAACGCCAGTTCCTCTTTCGACGAAGGCGTGGCGGGCGCATAGCCGTCGACGCCGATCTCGAAATTGCCGAGCGTGCCCCGGGCGGCGGTGACGTGTCCCTTGTAGATCGGCACATTGACCATGTTGGGCGGGAGGATGCCGCCGGCATCGCTCAGCATCAGCGACACATTGAGCCGGTTCGCCAGTTGTTCGGCGACCTCCATCGCCGCCTGTCCCGCGCCATAGACAAGGCAAACCCCCTGCGACACGATCGGCGTGGTGCCGGCGGGTTTCGAGCTGTACGCCGCCTCGGCCAGGAGCGCGGCGATTTTCGGCAGCGCCTTCTTTTTTGCGCTGCTCCAGCCCGCGCGCTCCCGGATATTGGTGAAGGCTATATCTTTGTCTCCCCCGCCTTTTTCCTCGGCGACCTCGCGAAACAGCGGCGCTTCCTGCGTGCAGGCGACCATCAGGGGCGCATCGCCGTCGAGCGCCCCGGCGAAGGACTCGATTTGTGTGCGGCACAGGCTGGAATAGACGGTGAGTTCGCCTTCGCCGCCGAGACAGGCCTTGAGCCCGCCGGCATCCAGCGCCATGGTTTTTTCGCAGTCGCAGACCATCAACCGGCGGTTTTTGACCTTCAAAAACATGACGTTCCTGCTTTCTTAACTGATTGATTTAGAAATGAAAAAGACTTTACGGGGAAGCCCGGTCCAAATCTGGTGCGCATAATGGCAAAGCGTATTATAATTTGCATCCATCCGCTACAGGCGGTGAGCTTTTACAGCTATCGCAAGGGTGGTGCGCGTTAACCGGGATCAATGTTGGAATGACCGCAACCGTTTCAATTCCGATCGGCGTCGTGATCGCGCGCGAGGATATCGACAGCAAATGGGAGGATCATGTCTGGCGTCCCATCGGCGTGCTTCCCGGCGCGGCCGAAATCGAGCGCTGGAAAGAGATCGGGCGCGGTGAGGGCTGGGAGCATTACCACGCGGCCACCGTGCCGATGGAGTTGTTCCGCAAGGAAACGGAAAGTTACAAATACAATCTGGAGGCGCGCGAACCCGTTGTCTATATCGTGCTGAGCGACGATGATGACGAGAGCGGGGACCCGGTGAGCGTGCATCTGGTGACCGCGTCGCCTGATGAAGCCGCCGATTATCTGGATTCAGGCGAACTGATCGTTGAGCCGGTGGCGATGCCGCCTGAACTGATTGCCCTGGTGAGCGACTTTGTCGCCAAGCACCATGTGGAAGAGAAGTTCAAAAAGCGGAAAAACACGAAGATGAAGCTGGAAGAGCACAAATTCGGCCAGGAACCCATCTTTGAAATGCGCAGGCGCATGGGCCCTATGAGCGAATATGAGTGAGCGGACATGAGTGAGCGCGATGACGATTTTCTCGCCCGCTGGTCCCGGCGCAAGGCGGAACTGCGCGATGGCGGTGTGCAGAAGAAGGATGAGCCCGTACACAAGCCGGGGCGCATGCGCACCGGGGCGCCCATGCCCAAGGTCAGCGCGCCGCCCGGCGAAACCGGCGCCGGCGGCGAAGCTGAAACGCCGCTTCCCCGTGAAGCCTCCCTGCCGGACGGGCGGGAGCCGCCCGAAATGCCCGATGGCGAAGGGAGCGATACCGCGGCGCAAGAGCCCGGTGAAGACGACGCGCCGGAAAGTTACCGGCCCGGCGAATTCGACGATGTCGATTTCGACAAGCTCAATTACGCCTCCGACTATTCCCGCTTCATGAAAAGGGGCGTGCCGGAAGCCATTCGCCGGCGCGCATTGCGCATGTTGTGGTCGTCCAATCCCATCCTCGCCAATATCGACGGCCTCAACGACTATGACGAGGATTTCACCGACGCGGCCCTCGCGGTGAAGGTATTCTCTTCCAGCTACAAGCCCGGCATCGGTTATCTGACCGAGAAAGAGCGGACCGCCAGCTACAGCGAGGAAGCCCGCAAGGCCGGTCCGGATCCGGTTGAAGATGATCCGGTTGATCGCGAGGATATGGACGATGAGGGGTCCGGCGGCGACGCCGCGGTCGCATCGGCGCCGCCCGAGGGCGAAGAGGACGGCGGGAACGGGAAAGTTCCCGGCGCGGACGGGACGGCCTAGGGCGCATCACCGATAAGCGGGAACCGGTTATCGGAAAAATGATACGCAAATACAAAAAGTTAGATCGCGGTTTTGATTCCATCAAAACATGAAGCGATCTAGGACCTCCGGTTCATTCGCTTTGCCCGCCGCCAGTCCAGAGCCACCCTCGGTTTATTGAACGCAAAGATGCCATTTTGTCGCAGCCCGCCGCCCGGCCATTGGCCAAAAGCGGCGTGATCGGGTAATCTGTAGGCGACTTTTCTGAAAATAGCATTCTGACTCGTCGGGACAGGCACGCACGCCACGCTTCAGAGCGGTACGCACGGCGCAGGCCTATTATCGCCGTGGAGGCTGCTGCTGTGGAGGGTAGTGAATGAAGGTGGTTATGCTGGCGGCCGGGGTAGGCGCCCGGCTCGGAAATACGGTCAAAAAACATCCGCCGAAGATTTTGCTGCGCTTCGGCGGCAAATCCCTGCTGCAATACCACATCGAAATTCTCAGGCGGCACGGCATCGGCGAGCTGGTGCTCGGCGTCGGTTATCACCACCGCGATATCGAGTGCGAGATCGCCGCCCTGGGGGCGCGCGATTTCGTGCGAACCGTGTTCAACAAGGATTATCAGGAGGGCAACATCGTTACCCTGTGGGCCCTGCGCGACGAATTGTGCTGCGGCGGCCCGGTCCTCCTGATGGACGCCGACGTTCTCTACTGCGGAGAACTGGTGGAGCGTCTCGTCAACTCAACTCACCGGAACTGCCTTCTCATCGATCGCGGCTTCGATCCGGGCGATGAGCCTGTCAAGGTATGCGTCCGCGACGGCCAGATCGTCGAGTTCCGCAAATGGCTGAGCGCCGATTATGATTTCTGCGGTGAATCGGTGGGCTTTTTCAAGCTGTCGGCCGGGATGGCCGCGAAGATCATCGTTCAGACCGATCTCTATTTGAGCCAGGGCCGCCGCCTCGAGCCTTACGAGGAGACGATCCGCGATGTTCTGCTGACCTCGCCGCGCGGCGCCTTCGCGTTCGAGGACATCACCGGCATGCCCTGGATCGAGATCGATTTCGCCGTCGATATCGAGCGCGCCAATGCCGAGGTCCTGCCACGCATTGCGGCGGCGCAGGATATCCGCCGCGCGGCAATGATGATCAAACGGGATATGGAGCGGGGAGAGACCCAGAGGCTATGATTGGCGTCGAAGCATCACCGGCCACCCAGGTGATTGCCGCTCTGACCGCTTCCGCCCTTTATGCGGCGACCTATCTGTCCTTCGTCCGCCTCCTGAGATATCCACGAAACTGGCGTCTGCCCAGCTTGTCCGCATGCCTGGGGACGGGGGCTCTCGCCGCCCTTACAGTCGCACTGGTATCGCTGTCGCCCGATGGCATCGACACTCCCGCTCTGGCCGTCTCGGCGGGTTTTATCGCTGTTTTGTTTTACATAATCGCTGCCCCTGCAATCGCCTTCCGGCCGGCCAGGCGACACATTGAATTCCTGGCGAAACACGGTGACACCGCCGGACTGTGGCTGCTCGGCCCGGCCCTCCTCGCCGGCCTGGCGATCCCGAATATCAGGCTCCAGGCGGTCCTGGGAATCGCCATGGCGATCGAGTTAACATGGTTCCTTCGCCAGCGCCGCGCCGGCCGGCGGCGCCGGCTATACACTTTGAACGATCACGACCTTTCGGTCCTGGAGACCCAGGCGAAGGGCGATCTCGTGGCATTTCGGCGCCGCCATGGCATCCGCGAACTGGCGCTATCGGCAGGTGCCGTCAGTTGGAGAGGTTGCGGGAAAGGCACATCGCCCTGCCCGTTCAATCTCTACGTCAATCGTCTCGGCCTCAACACGTCGCCCTGTTGCCGTGAGCACATGAAGGACCTCAGCCATCATATCGCCTCCGGTCTTCGCGAAATGGGGGTGGTGCACTGGCTGGAGGGAGGCACACTTCTTGGGGCCGTGAGGGAAAAGGGCGCGCTTCTCGTCTGGGAGGACGACGTCGACATATCGGTTCTGCTTGACGGGGAGATGACCTGGGACCGGTTGGCGGCGGGGCTCGCCGAACGTGGTGCGCGCGAGGGTTACTTCGTCGACCTTTTCGAGAAAAAAGGTTTCATCTCGATCTCATTCGATCCGCCGAAACCTTGGCCCTTCCGGTGGGAACGCAACCGCTTTCGTGGAGAAATCCGGGCCGACATAGCGATTTACCGGCAGGCGACCAGCTTTGGCGAAGCCGTGCTCGAAAGGCGGAGCCACAAGGGCGCCATGCCGGCCACCGAAAGCGGTGGTTATGGCGTGCCGCGTGAGATCGTCCTGCCGACATCGACGGTCCGGTTTCTCGGCGGCGATTTTGCCTGCCCGAACCGGCCCGAGGCGTATTTGCAACTGTTGTATGGCGACTTCGCGAAGACCGAGTACACCTATATCGACGCGGGACCGGCGGAAGCCCGCGCCCGAATTGACGCCGCCGCCGGCAATCCGCCGGTCCTGTAGCCAGCCATAATATGGCCCGGCGTGTTTATGGACTTTGTCCGGCACTCATTCGCTGAATATGCTTTTTTCAAGCCCATCCGCCGATGGCCGAAATACATCCCGGGGGATCAGCAATTGGCCATAATTTGGGCGTAACCGCATGGACCCTCCCGCTTCGCCCTGCGTCTGGTTGCGCAGCGGGTGAACAGCGGGTATCACGCAGCCGATACAGAGCTTTGCGCATACGGGGCAGGAAATGAAGAGATTTAGCCTTCCGGCGGTCAGGGCGTTATCAAGCACCGAGCTGATTGTCATCGTGTCCGTCTTCGTCGCGCTGTTTTCCAACACCGCCTTCTTCTCCAGCGCCGCAAAAATCTACAGTCTCGACGCGGAGAATATCCTATTCATCCTCTCGCTGTTCGCACGCATAACGGCCGTTTTCATCATCATGCTTTTGGTCGTTTGTCACAAATTTCTCGTAAAACCCGTCCTCATCGTCTTTCTTCTCTTAAGTTCGCTGATCACCTATTTCATGAATCAGTACGGCATCATCGTCGACTACAGGATGATCGATAATGTCCTTGAGACGGACTTTGCCGAAGTGCGCGATCTCATCAGTTTTCCGCTGGTCAAGTATGTCTTCTTTCTCGGAATTCTGCCGTCCGTGCTGGTCTATCGCGTGAAACTCCGCCGTCCGGGCCGCAAGGCCGAGTGGTTTTCACGGATGAAGCTGGCGGGCGTATCGGTATTTGTGATCGTCGGGGTCTATCTGGCCTTCAGCGCCCAATACGCCTCTTCGTTCCGGATGCAGAGGGGGCTCTGGGCCCAGGTCAATCCCACCCACGCGATTTATTCGGCCGGCAAACTTGTCCGGATTGCGGTCAAATCCACCACCTTCCCGGCCATGATCGTCGGCGCCGACGCCAAGATTCCGGAACGTGATAGGGACAGGGAACTCATCATCATGGTCGTCGGCGAAAGCGTCCGCGCAGACCATTTCTCGCTCAACGGATATGAGCGCGAAACCAATCCGCTGCTGAAACGCGAGAAGATCGTCAACTTCCCCGATTTCTGGTCCTGCGCAACCACCACCGCGCAGTCCGTTCCATGCATCTTTTCGCATTACACCCGCGGCGAGTTTGACCGGCGCAAGGCGAAGGTTGCCGACAATGCGCTCGATATCCTGAGCCGCGCCGGCGTCAGCATCTTGTGGCGGGACAATAATTCGAGTTCGAAAGGCGTCGCCGATCGCGTCACCTATGAAAGCTTTCAGTCGCCAAAGACAAATCCGATCTGCGATCCGGAGTGCCGGGACGAGGGCATGCTGAGCGGCTTGCAGAACTATATCGACCAGCGTCCGACCGGGGATATCCTGATCGTTCTTCATCAGAAGGGAAATCACGGGCCCGCCTATTACAAACGCTACCCGGCGGCGTTTGAAAAGTTCACGCCCGTCTGCAAGACCAGTGACATGGGCGCATGCAGCAACCAGGAGGTCATCAACGCTTACGATAACGTCATCCTCTACACGGACTATTTTCTGTCCCGCGTCATCAAGCTCCTGAAGAAGAATGACGAAGCGTTCGAGACCGCGATGGTCTATGTCGGCGACCATGGCGAATCTCTGGGTGAAAACGGCCTGTACCTTCACGCACTGCCCTATTTCCTGGCCCCCGATACGCAGAAACACGTACCGGCCGTCATGTGGTTCGGCAGGAACTTCGATCGGGAGAGCCTGGCCGGGATCGAGGAGACGCGGAAAAAGCGGCTGTCCCATGACAACATGTTTTCAACCCTTCTGGGGTTGTTCGAAATACGCTCGGCGGCCTACGACCCGAAGATGGATATTCTCGACCACTCCAGTCCGGAGAACTGGTAGGGCGCGCTGGCGGCCTGCTTTGCCCCCGTCCTCCATCGTCATTCCGGCGGGTCGAGGGACTCGTCGGCCAGATGCTGGCGCAGCATTTCCTGGTACTGCTTGACCATATGCTGCACGAACTTTTCGTGGTCCTCGACATTGCCGACAGACTTGGCCACATAGGCATTGTATCTTGCGGCCGCATACAGGAACGCCATATGCAGCTGCGTCGCCTTGACCTGGGCGTTTTCCCGATTGGCGAGATCGATGAATTTGTCCGCAAGTTTCAGGAAGGCCGTTGAATCCAGCTCCCCCTCCTTGCGTGCGGCGCGGCGCGCGTTGCGGCTTCTCGTATCCGGTTCAGGTTTTTCCAAAACGGGCTCTCCCAAGACAATGCTGCTGCGCGGCGATGTTACCGCGCCGGGCGCGGCTGTGCCACCGCGCGGCGCGCGGACCGGACCACGGTCCGGATTCATCTCCCCGGTGGCTGGAGGAAGACAAGGAACATGTGCGCTGGCCCCGGCGCGGCGTCATTCAGCCCGCGGGCCGGACAGGGCGGGGTTGGCGATCCAGCCATATCCGGTGCGCGGCGTGCTGTCGCCGGGCGAGGGGCCGGCGAGGGCTAGGATTGCCTTCTTGATGTCCTGAGCCTTCCAGTCCGGATTCGCCGCCTGAAAACGCGCCGCGAGCGCCGCGATGCGGGGCACCGCGAAACTCGACCCCGAAACGAAGATCTTCGATCCCTTGTGATCGACGGTCTCGATGCCTTCTCCGGGCGTCGAAACATCGACTGTCTTCGTGCCCCAGTTGGAGGCCGGCGGCAGGCGGCCGAAATTATCGGTGGATGCGACGACAAGCGCGTTGGCCAGCCTGTAGCCCGAGGGATAGACCGGGTTCTCATCGATATTGCGGCCATCGTTGCCCGCCGAAATAACGAACAGAAGATTTGGGTTGGCCTTCGCGGCCACATTAAAATAGGCCCAGTCTTTTTTCCGGTATCCGCCGAGCGCCATAATCACGATGCGCGCGGGACTTTCCGCGATTGTTTCGACAATGCGCGCGAAGGTGGAGAAGGAATGCGCGCGATAGCGATAGGGGACCAGACGGGCCTTGGGCGCCTCGCGCAGGAAGATGCAGGCGACCCTGGTGCCATGGTGGCGTCCGCTGTCCGGTCTTTGGCCCGGCACCAGATCGAAGGGGAGCCGGTCGTTGTCATGGAAATCGTATCCGAGAATTTCTCCCTTGCCGTTGCGCGCCAGGCGCGAAGCGACAACCTCCAAGGTGTAGTTTACTCCGGAATCGATGATGGCGACCGCAACGCCGCCGGGATCCACACCCGGCGGCACATCGGGTTCCCGCGATGATGCAAATGCAATCGCGGGAGCCAGCGCCGCCGCCAGAAAAAGAGAACAAAAGTAATTTCTCACGATACCTGCCACCCAGGATCAATTCCGCTTAACGCCCCAAGGGGGGTTGCCGGCAGGGCCCTGCCGGCCAAACAACGCCCGGAAGGGCAAGTCGTCCGATCCCGCTCTCTGTTAAACAGCATTGCGACCCTTCTGGCCAAACACAATTGTGTAGCATTGGTGAAACCGGACTCAAGAGCGGTTTTCCATGAAACCGGAGCCGTGCCGCAATGCCGGTGATTGCATTCGGCCCGGCGCGGTTCTAACATTCCGCCCGGCGCATAAATGCGCCTGGGGTTATCGATCCGCACAGCCAGGGGCCAAGCAGACGATCATGACGGATAAGAACGCGGCCTGGCCCACCGAAATCCGGCTGAATTCCGGCAAGGACCAATTGAGCGTCTCCTTTGATGGCGGGCGCAGTTTCGAATATACGGCGGAGTATCTGCGGGTGATGAGCCCGAGCGCCGAGGTTCAGGGCCACAGCCCCGACCAGCGCGTTACGGTGCCGGGGAAGAGCGGCGTCCTGGTGAAGGCGGTCGAACCGGTTGGAAACTATGCGGTCAAGATCGTTTTCGACGACGGGCACGATACCGGACTCTACTCCTGGGAATATCTTCTTGAGCTTGGAGAAGGTCACGCGGAACGCTGGCGGGTATATCTTGAAGAGCTCGAATCCAAGGGCTTGAGCCGGACCGGGTGAGATTCGGCCCTCCGAACGGGTTTACCTTTAGTCGATAGACCTCAGACTCTCGTTTACATCACCTGTGCAATTCCGTTAATAATGGCTTCACCGCCGTGTGATCGCTGGTTCATTCTCATGCACCATTGATGGCACGGCGGATGCGTTAGAAAAGTTAGGGAGGATACCCATGTCGTTTACCGTAAAAGGTAGAATTGTGGCTCTCGCCGGAGTAGCGGCGATCGGCGCCACTTTTATGGCAGCAGATGTGAATGCCCAGAAGAAAACGAAGTTTGTCAGCATCGGTACTGGTGGTGTCACCGGTGTGTACTATCCGACCGGGGGCGCGATCTGCCGTCTGGTCAACAAGAACCGCAAAAAACACGGCATTCGCTGCTCTGTCGAATCAACCGGTGGTTCGATCTACAACATCAACACGATCCGCGCCGGCGAGCTTGAGTTTGGCGTTGCCCAGTCCGATTGGCAGTATCATGCCTATAACGGCACCTCGAAGTTCAAGGATAAGGGTCCGTTCAAGAAGCTTCGCGCGGTCTTTTCGGTTCATCCCGAGCCTGTGACCGTTCTGGTGCGCCGCGATTCCGGCATCAAGAACCTCACCGGGATCAAGGGCAAGCGCTTCAATATCGGCAATCCCGGATCGGGAACGCGCGGCACCTATGAAGTGTTCGAAAAAGCGATGGGCTGGAAGCGGTCCGATCTGAAGCTGGCTTCCGCCATGAAGTCGGCCGAAATGGCCGGCGCGCTGTGCGACAACAAGATCGACGGCTATTTCTGGCTGGTTGGACATCCCTCCGGCTCGACGGCGGAAACCGTTGCCTCCTGCAACGCCCTGATCGTCCCGGCGACCGGTCCGGAGATCGACAAGCTTGTCAAAGAAAATTCCTTCTATCGTTATGCAACCATTCCGGGCGGCATGTATCCTGGCAATCCCAACGACATCAAAACCTATGGCGTGGGCGCGACTTTCGTGACGTCGGCCGACGTTCCCGAAGACGTTGTCTATGAGCTTGCCAAGGCTGTCCTGGGTAACATGGATGCTTTCCGCAAACTGCATCCCGCGTTCCGTAAACTTGATCCCAAAGCAATGATCACGGACAGCCTTTCGGCGCCCCTGCATAAGGGCGCCATCAGGGCCTATAAAGAACTCGGCCTGATGTAATTGACTTGAATGTTTGAGATGGAGGGGCTTCGGTCCCTCCATTTTCAATGGCTTCCGGGGAACATGCAGCCGATATCGGGCTGGGAAGCGACGATCGGTTTAGGGGAGGGCAACATGGCCAAGTCCAAGGCGCCGAAAGCGGCGACTCAAAAAAGTGACGATATCGATGCAGCCGCAATGGTGCTCGATCTCGATACCGGTGCAAGAAACCCGACAAACTGGTCAGGCAAACTGATTACCGGCGTTGCTCTTTTCTGGGCTGTTTTCCAGATATATATCGCGTCCAACATGCCGTTCTTTCTCGCGGAAGTAACCGGCATTGGCGAGTTCGTTCTGAATTCCGACGCATCGCGCGCGGTTCATCTGGCGCTGGCGATGTTTCTCGCCGCCACGGCCTTTCCCTTGTTCAAGAGCTCTCCGCGGGACTATATCCCCTGGTATGACTGGATTATTGCGCTCGCGAGCGTTGCCGTAGCTCTCTATCTGGTGTTTTTCCAGACCGGGATCGCGGAGCGTTCGGGGCTGCCTACAAGCGCCGACCTCATCATCTCGGCGTCCGGACTTATTCTTCTTCTGATTGCGACATACCGCTCGCTCGGGCTGCCGCTGGTGATCGTGGCGTCGGTGTTCCTCGTCTATGTGTTCTTCGGCGACAGGGAATTCATCCCTGACGCAATGCAGTGGAAGGGTGCGTCATTCGGCAAGGCCATGTGGCATTTCTGGATGCAGACCGAAGGTGTCTTCGGTGTTGCGCTGGGTGTTTCGGCCTCGATGGTGTTCCTGTTCGTGCTGTTCGGTGCGCTGCTTGAGAAAGCGGGTGCTGGCAGCTACTTCATCAAGGTTGCGTTTGGCCTTATGGGCCATCTGCGCGGCGGGCCGGCCAAGGCCGCCGTTGTCGCGTCAGCCGCAACGGGCCTGATTTCCGGTTCCTCGATCGCCAACACGGTGACGACGGGAACATTCACGATTCCGCTTATGAAACGCGTCGGCTTCTCGGCCGAGAAGGCCGGCGCCGTCGAGGTTGCGTCCTCGACCAACGGTCAGCTGACGCCTCCGGTGATGGGGGCGGCCGCCTTCCTGATGGTGGAATATGTCGGCATCTCCTATCTGGAGGTGGTGAAGCACGCCTTCCTGCCGGCCATTATTTCCTACATCGCGCTGGTTTACATCGTTCATCTTGAAGCGTGCAAAATGGGCCTGGAAGGCTTGCAGCGCGACGCCGCGCCCAAGACGATTGCCCAGAAATTGATGGGCTATGCCTTTAGTATCGCCATTGTCTGCGGCCTTGCGCTCGGCACCTATTACGGCCTCGGCTGGCTGAAAGTCGTCTTCGGCGACTACACGATTTACGGCATGGCGGTGGTCTTCGTGGTCGCTTATCTGGGCCTGATTTACTGGGCGGCGAAATATCCCGACCTGGAGATTGATGATCCCGATGAGCCGCTGTTGGAGTTGCCGGATCCGGGCCCCGTGGCCAAGACCGGTTATTACTTTGCGCTGCCTGTCGTAGTGCTGATCTGGTGCCTGATGATCGAGCGCTTCTCGCCCGGCCTGTCGGCCTTCTGGGCGACCATCGCCATGATCTTCGTTCTGCTCACCCAGCATGGTCTCAAGGCCATATTCCGCGGTGAGGGCGACCATATGGTGGCCGGCCTGCTGCGCGGGTGGGGCGATCTGATAGAGGGTCTGATCTCAGGTTCGCGCAACATGATCGGTATCGCCATCGCTACCGGTACTGCCGGCATTATTGTCGGCACCGTATCGCTGACCGGCGCGCATCAGGTTATTGGCGACTTCATCGAGTTGATCTCGGCCGGCAGCCTGATCCTGATGCTCATCTTCGTGGCGCTGTTCAGCCTCGTGCTCGGCATGGGGCTGCCGACGACCGCGACCTATATCGTCATCACCTCGCTGATGGCGCCGGTGATTGTCGCGGTTGGCGCTAAATCGGGCCTGATCGTGCCGCTTATCGCGGTGCATATGTTCGTCTTCTATTTCGGGATACTGGCGGATGACACGCCGCCCGTTGGCCTGGCCGCCTTCGCGGCCGCCGCCATATCGAAAGGCGATCCGATCAAGACCGGCATCATAGGCTTCTCCTATGACGTGCGCACGGCGATCCTGCCCTTCCTGTTCATCTTCAACACCGAGCTGCTGCTGATCAATGTGGGGGTGGCGAAGGGAATATTCGTGTTCTCGATAGCCACCGTGGCGATGCTCCTATTCGCCGCCGCCACGCAGAACTGGTTCCTGACACGCAGCCGGATATGGGAAAGCCTGGCGCTGTGTCTGATTGCCTTCGCCCTGTTCCGGCCAGGCTACTTCCTCGACGAATGGAAGGATCCTTTCGTTCCGGTTGAACCGACGAAGGTGCTGGAGCTCGCTGGTCAGGGGGAAGCCGATGGCGTCATCCGCATCCAGGTCGATGGTGAAGACCAGTCCACCGGCAAACGCGTCAAGACCTTTGTGGCGTTGCCGCTCGGTCCCAAGGAAGGAGACGGCGCCACCCGGCTCCTGAAGAATGCCGGCATTGAATTCCGCGTCGAGGACGGCAAGACCTTCGTCGACAATGTGGAGTTCGGCAAGTTCGCGCAGAAGAAGGGCGTCGATTTCGATTGGGAGGTCACCCGGCTGGAAGTCCCCGCCGACCGCCCGCCGAAAGAGCTGTTCTATATTCCGGCGCTTCTGCTGCTGGGGCTCATCTGCTTCCTGCAAATCAGGCGCAGGCGCGTGACCGGACTGATCTAGCTTCGGGGGAGATTTTTTCGCTCAC
Source organism: bacterium BMS3Bbin10 (assembly GCA_002897995.1). GTDB lineage: Bacteria > Pseudomonadota > Alphaproteobacteria > Rhizobiales > Methyloligellaceae > UBA2767. Next base: position 57,959 of record BDTT01000030.1, read on the forward strand.
GGCTATTCCGTCCTGCGGACGGGCCTGCGCGGGCGCGCCCTAACCGGGCGGCGCGTATTCGCGCTTGCCTCGGCTGCGCCTCGGTTGAGATGTTTTCGCTCACGGCTATTCCGGCCTTTGGCCGGGCCTGCGCGGGCGCGCGCCATAAGGCGCGGCGGCCGTTCGGCCTTGCCTCGGCTGCGCCTCGGGGTTTTTTGGCTCACGGCTATTCCGCTTCGCGGGCCTCCGCCGGGGCGGCCTAACGGCCGGGCCTC
>BDTT01000031.1 GCA_002897995.1 bacterium BMS3Bbin10
CGAATAGAGCAGCATCGACCCGTGACCCGCCGACAGAACGAACCGGTCCCGGTCCGGCCAGTCCGGCGCCGAGGCATCGAATTTGAGAAACCGCGTGAACAGCACCGCCGCCACGTCCGCCATCCCCATCGGCATGCCCGGATGACCCGAATTGGCCCGCTGAATGGCGTCCATCGACAAGGCGCGCAGCGCGTTGGCGAGGCCGCGCTGCGCCACCTCGCTCGCGGCGTTCTCATTAGCCAAGGCTTCCCCCATTCACCCCTCCTGTCTGTTCTGATTGGCCGGCATTGAAATTCAATATTCAAACGGCATGGATGCCCATCGCCGCCTTGACCATGTGAAAGGCTACGATGAGCTGCGTCAGCGCCAGCGGATGAGAGACGCTTTCACCGCTCGCCGTATCATAGCGCCCCACCTGATCGCGCAAATGCCCTGCTTCGGGCAACAGAGTCCAGAGCAGATCTTCAATGCGCTCGGCCCGCTTGTCGGAAATGCCGCCCTCGATCTGCAGCATGTCCACCGGCTTGCCGTCTTTATCGCGCGCCATCTCCAGATGCAGCCCGCTTCCCCCCGACCCGTCGAACAAAGGAGAGAAGTCGGGATGCGGCAGGGTCGGGCGCAGAATATGCTGCACGTCCAGATTGGCGTCCGATCCGTTCGCGCCATTTGGCTTCTGGAAGCGGATGACGATATCGGCAAACATGCGCTGGGGATGAATATAAGTCGGGCTGTCCTCGGTGCGCCGCTCAAGCGAAGCCAGGACCTGTTCCCTGTTGTAACCGCGCCGCGTGGTGTCGCGGTAAATTTTCCATTTGATCCGCAGGTCTTCTTCCGGATCGAGATAAATCTTCACGTCAAAGCAGTCGCGCATGGCGCGGGTTGTATAACCGAGCAGCCCTTCGGCGATCACAAAGTCCTTCGGCGAGACTTCCTGCGGCGGAAAGCGCGTGCCGGTCGAATGATCATAAACCGGTTTCAGAATTGGCTGACCGCGGCGCAGCAACTGCAGATGCTGCTCCAGAATGTCGATATGATTTGCGCGCGGGTCGAGCGCGGAAATTCCCCGCTCGCGCCGCTCGGAGCGATCGTAACGATGATAGTCGTCGGTGCAGATGGTCGTGCATCTGTCCTCACTCAGGATTTTTGCGACCCCCGAGGAAAGCGTTGTTTTGCCGGTCGCCGAATCTCCGACGATCCCTAAAATGATCGGGCGATTGAGTGTTTTCGGCATATCTTGTCTTTCAGGTTCTGGGGTCTGGCAAATAGTTGGTGAGAATCTGCCGCTCGCGGGTCTGCCCCGTAATCATCAGTGTCTGTACTTTGGTCTGGCCATCGCTCCGTTCGACGCCTTCCAGCATAAGGCCGGTTGTAATTCCCGTCGCGCAAAAGAAGACATCGGGTGAAGACGCAAGCTCCTCGAGCTTGCACCAGCGCCGGGTATCGAGCCCTGCTGCTTCCACCGCCTGCTTCTCCGTTTGCAACTGCGGATCGAGACGCCCGAGAAATTCACCGCCAAGTCCGCGAATGGCGCAGGCCGACATGATGCCTTCCGGCGTGCCGCCCGTGCCCATCAGCGCATCGATGCCCGACCCCGGCATGGCGGCGAGCAGCGCGCCGGCCACATCGCCTGCCGGGTAAAGCGCCACCCGGGCGCCGGCGTCATAGATGTCCTCGACGAGCTTGCGGTGGCGCGGTTTTTCCAGAACAAACACCGTGAGGTCGCAAATGTCCTTGCCCAGAACCTTCGCCAGTTCCTCCAGCCGCTTTTTCGTGGGCCATGCGGGGTCGATTTTCCCCTTCGCCTTCGGAGGAACCGCCAGCTTCTCCATATAGAAGGCCGGGCCGGGGCTCATCAGGGAGCCGGCGGGCGCGACCGCGATCACCGCCAGGGCGTTGGTCAGTCCCTTGGCCAGATAACTCGTGCCCTCCACCGGGTCGACCGCGATATCGGCCTTGAACGCGGCATCGGGGCGGCCCACCCGCTCGCCGTTATAAAGTTGCGGGGCTTCGTCTTTTTCGCCTTCGCCGATGACAACGGTCCCGTCGATGTCGATATCCTCGAGGGCCGCGCGCATGGCGTCGACCGCCGCCTTGTCGCCCTCGTTGGATTTGCCCCGGCCAATCCAGTCAAACGCGGCGCAGGCGGCGCGCTCGGTCACGCGGCGCAGCGCAAATACCAAATCCGATTGAGCTTGCGGCGATTGCGCCACTGTCACCCCCTTTTGTCAGCCGGGAATCGTGTCGTGCTGATTGAAGCGTTGCGATAGTGTCCCCGCGAGGGAACTTGGCGCCAAGAAAGACTCCTGATCGCAATAGGTCAAGTGGACGCGATGTCCCTGCCCTGATCCTCTGTGCAAAAGAACAGGGCAAACAGAGCCCTTGCTCTCACAACCCAATGGCCTATAGCTCGCACTCATGCGCTGTTTTATCACCGGAAGCGATACCGATGTCGGCAAGACCCTCGCCTGCGCGTGGGTGATGCTCCATAGCCCTGCGCGTTACTGGAAGCCCGTGCAGGCCGGGCTTGAGGAAACCGATGAAGGCGCCATTCGCGCGCTGACCGGCGCGAGCGATGACCGCATCGTGCCGACGACTTACTCCCTGCCCGACCCGCTCTCGCCCCATGAAGCGGCGCGCCGGGCCGGCGTGAGAATCGACATGGAAGATTTCGTCCTTCCAGACGAACCCGGGCCGCTCATCGTCGAAGGCGCGGGCGGGTTGCTGGTGCCCCTCAATGAAAAGGCGCTTGTGATTGATCTCATTGAGAAATTAGGCCTTCCCGCTATTCTCGTATGCCGCACGACACTGGGCACCATCAATCATTCCCTGCTCTCGCTGGCGGCGCTGCGCGCGCGCAATGTCCCGGTTGCCGGGGTCATTCTGAGCGGGCCGGATATTCCCCATAACAGATCCGCCATCGAGACCTATGGCAGGGTCAGGATCATCGGGCATATCCCGCCTCTCGATCCGTTGACCCGCGACGCGCTCAAGGCCGTCCGGCCGGAAATCGATCTCATGTCTCTTTGAAAGGCCCCCCGAAAGTGAGCGATATCCTCGACATCGACAAGCGCCATATCTGGCACCCCTTTACCCAGCATGCAAGCGAGCGCGACCCCGTTGTCGTGACCGGAGCGAAAGGGGCTTGCCTGTTCGACGAGGACGGCACCGAAATTCTCGATCTGATCTCTTCCTGGTGGACCTGCATTCACGGGCATGGACACCCGGCGCTGGTCGAGGCACTCGCCGTTCAGGCCGCAAAACTCGACCATGTGATGTTTGCCGGCTTCACCCACGCGCCGGCCGCAACGCTCTCTCAATCGCTCGCGGGCGTCCTGCCGGGGGATCTCACCAAAGTGTTTTTCTCCGACAATGGTTCCACCGCAGTCGAAGTCGCGCTCAAGCTGGCGTTCCAGTATCACCGCAACAGGGGCGAGAGCGCGCGTACCGAATTCTTTGCCTTCGAGGGCGGCTATCACGGCGACACATTGGGCGCCATGTCGCTCGGGCGCGGGTCAAACTTTTTCACCCTGTTCGAGGATTTGATGTGCACGGTGCACGCCACGCCCTACGCCCGGACATGGGAGGGCGACAACGCCATCGGCCCGCGCGAGGAGGACGCGCTTGAAGCCTTCGCAAAGGCACTGGACGAACACGGGAACAAGGCCGCCGCGATCATCATCGAGCCGCTGATGCAGGGCGCCAGCGGGTTCCGCTTCTCGCGGCCCGAATTTGTGCGCCAGGTCAGCCAGATGGCGCGCGACGCCGGTCTGCTTGTCATCTATGACGAAGTGGCGACCGGCTTCGGGCGCACCGGCACCCTGTTTGCCTGCGAGCAGGTAGGGTTCCTGCCCGACATCATCTGCCTCTCCAAGGCGCTCACCGCGGGGATGCTCCCCATGGCGGTCACGGTCGCGCGGGAGGGAGTTTTCGAGGCCTTCCTGAGCGACAAATTCGACACCGCCCTCGCCCATGGCCACACCTTCACCGCAAATCCGCTGGCCTGCGCGGTGGCGTGCAAATCGCTGGAGCTGTTCAAACAAGACAAGGCGCTTGAAAAGGTCGCCCATATCGGCGCGCGCAACCGCGATCAGCTGGCGCGCCTCATGGAGCACCCGCGAACGGAACATGCCCGGGCCATGGGCTGCATGCTGGCGTTCGAGCTTGCCGGATCGAAGGGGCATTACAAAACGCAAGACGGCGAGCGCCTGCGCGACTGGTATCTGAAAAACGGCCTCAACATCCGCCCCCTCGGGCCAACGGTTTACCTGATGCCGCCCTATTGCATCACCGATGAGCAGCTCACCCGCGCCTATGACGGACTGTTTGCGGGGCTGGATCAGATTTAGTATTTTTATCGCGCATTTTATCCGATAACCGGTTTCCATCCCCGCCTTCGCGGGGACATGCTTATCGGTGATACGCACTAGCTGATTTTTCCGCTCGCGCGCAGGACAAAGGCGATGACTTCCGCCACCGCTTCATAGAGTTCCATGGGGATGCTCTCATCGAGTTCGACACCGCTCAGGGCTTCGGCCAGATGCGGATTGGCTTCGATCACGACGCCATGTTCTTCGGCCACGGCAATGATCTGCTCCGCAATGGCGCCATAGCCCTTTGCGATGACGCGCGGCGCCTCGCGGGTGCCGGTTTCATATTCAAGCGCCACCGCCAGATTGTTTTCCTGCCTCCCCGTCATGAGCTATTGTCCATAAACGCGCCAACGGGCTTTTTCGCCTGCGGCGGATGGCCGTGACGGCAACGGATGGTGCCGGGCTCCAGACCGCGCGCGGACAGGGAGTCTGCCAGTTCCTCCTGCCTTTCCTTCAGGACCTGTGCCGTCTCCTCGCGTTCCGCCCACAGCATGACACCCGTCTTGCCGCCGCGCAGGGAGACGGTTGCGCCGACTTCGCCGGTCCGGCTGAAATTGATCGAAAAGCGCATTTTCCATTCACCGCCCCGGTCCTTGCCGCCCTTTTTGCCGCCATCGCGCGAAATCTGGAACTGCCCGATGCCCACCTCTTTTCCCAGCAGGAGCGGCAATTCGAGGTTCAGATCCGATGCCGCCCCCTGGGCCGGACGCGCCGCACCCTCGGGCGGCAGCGAGGAAATCTGGGTCAGGCGCATGCGCGCCAGCGCCGCCTCGGCCTGCCCCAGCAGCCTTGCGCCGGCTTCCGCATTTGGAAGTGCCGGCGCGGGAGGGGGGCCGGAGGGCGGGGCCGCGCGCGGATGCGCACCCGATGTGGGCGGCGGCGGGCGCGCTTCGTTTCGCGCCGGTGGCTGCGCGTCGCCGCCAAGCCAGGCCCGCAGAACATTGCGCAGATTAAGAAGCGCGCTCTTGAGGTCGCCCTGCGGCGAGGCTTGAGCGCCGCCCTTCAGCAGCGTGTTTTCAAAGAGAATACCTGAGCGCGTAATCGCCTCCTTGAGCCCGGCCCCATCGAGTGGTTTGGCGCTCAGATTGAGCTGGCCAGCGAGCAGCCGGGCGCCTGCCTGCGCGACCGGTTTCGGCAGTTCCGAGATCTTGCCGCCCAGTCCTGCAAGGCTCGTCAGAAGGGCGGTGATACTGTCCTGACGCATGACCGCGTTCAGCACCGTCTGCGCCACCGCCTGGGCAACGGGACTGGGCACAGGTTGCGCGGGAGGCTGGCCCTGGAGGCCCGCCTTGGCGCTTTCCGGCGCCCCGACAGGAACCAGAACCGGCCGGGCACTGGCGCCGCTGCCCTGAATCTGGAACCGCAATACGGTCCCCGGTTCAATCCGGGCCGCCGCTGCGGTTTGAACGCCAGGGGGCGTTGGCAGTTGCCCGCCCTGAGTCGCAGTCCCCTGGCCCGGCGCGATTTTCCCCGATGCCATCAGTGCGAGGGGCGGGGGCTGCACGCCATTGGGCGCATTGCTCTGAGGCGGCGCCTGCGGGAGGGCGGCAGGCTGGCCCGCATTTGCAGATGGAGCCGCAACGGATGGAGGGGGCGCATTCGCGCCCCGCGCCGGCACCTGAGGCGTGCCCGCCGGCGGCGCGTTTCCCGGAACCGGGGGGGCGGCCTGCGGGGCTTGTGCTTGCGGCGGGGCCGGCAGCACGGTCAACCGCGTATTCGCGCCCGCGCCCTGGACCAGCAACTGGATCAATACACCAGTTTGAATGCGGACGGATAAAGCGGCCTCCACCAACTGCCCGCCGATGGCGAGCTGCGTCGTGCCGCCCTGCCCGGCGCCAGCCACGCGCGCTTCGACAACCTGACCCGTTCTGAGCGCCAGGGTCTCCACCGGCAACACCGGGGTCCGGGCCGTTTGAGCTGTACTGACGGGAAGTGAATTCGCCACGCGCCAAGGCCTTGTCAATCCGCGGCGCAGCAGCCCTGCGCCATTCACATGCGATGGTCGCCGATTATGGTTAATGCAAGCTAACGATCCAGGTCATGAACTCCAGATGCCTCCCTTTCCCGATCCCGCACGGTGCTTTAGGCTTCATGCTCGACCAGATTATCGGCCGGATTTCCCGAACAGCAGGACAGGCTCATGGAACGCAAGAATATCGATCTGGAGACTTTCCTGGAAAGTCTCCCGGCGGAGGGCGCCGCCAATGCCAGGGCCGCGGCCGCGCGCATAGACGAGCTTGAGCGAGCGGCCCAGCGTATCGGCCGGTCAGAACGGCGCTATATCTTTCTGTTTGCGGGAGCCGGGCTCCTTGGGCTCGCCGCCGCCGTCATGACCTTTGGCGGTTATCATCTGTTCGGCAAGGGAAACATGACCCTGGGGGACGTGGTCGTCCTGGCGATGGCCGGAGCATTCCCGATTCTGATATTGGTCTACAGCTTGCGCATGCGCGAACGCACCAAGATCGACAGTGAGAAATTCAAGATCATCGAAACCTTTTTCCTGCCCTTTGACGGCATCTATTTCCCGCCGGGACCGGAGCAAAAGACCGGCACGGTCTCGGTCAGTCCGCGTGCAAAGGCCTGGCGCCGGCCAAACACCAGAGACGCCAAAAAGGCGCGCGCCTACTGGTAGGGCATTTGATGCCGGATGAGATCGGGCCGCGTGGCCCGGTCTTTGCCGGGCGCCTCGCCTGCGATTTCAATAAGCGCCTCAAGGAGCCCGATTTCAGGAGCGAATACGGTCTGGCGCGCAAAGCACGCCATACACAATCCGCCAGCTCACCCGGGCTCCGTCATCCTGTTCCAGCTTCCGCAACGCCGCCCGAAGGCTTCCCGGCGGCAGGGGATCATATCCGGCACGCGGCGTCGCCGCGCCGATGGCCTTGAGCGCGTTCAGGAAGGCGGCGGCGTTTCCATACTCCACTTTACGGGTTTCGCGCTCCACCACGCCCGGAAGTTGCGGCATTTCGATCACCCCCCGGCGCAGGCCGCACGCCTCAAGCGCGGCGCGCCATTCGGGAAAGCTGCCCGGTCCCGGAGCCGAAAAAACCAAAGTCCCGCCGGGCCTCAGCAAGTCCCGCAGGCGTTGCAACCCGGCCAAAGGATCAGCGAACCATTGCAGCGTCATCGACAGGGCGATGAGATCGAACCGCTCCGTGCAATCGGGCGCTTCGCCATCCATGATGGCGAAACGGATCGCCCGGCCATTGGCGAGGCTGTAGCGCGCGCGGCATTGCATAACCATTTCCGGCGCCAGGTCGGTAAGAAGGAAGTCTCCATGCGGATACCGCGCCAGAAGATGGCGCGTCAGGAACCCGGTGCCGCAGCCGATTTCCAGAATTTTCCGGTGGCCCGACCCGGGCAAGTGCTGCGCGAGCTTTTCAGCGACGTCCGCCTGCAGGGCTGCATTCCGCTCATAGTCGCGCGCGCGCGCCGCGAACGCCCCGGCGATCTGCTGGTTACGACTCAAGGTCATCGGCGAATCTGTTGATATGCTCCGCGCACCATTGCGGATGGGTCAGCGGCAGCAGATGCCCGCCGCTCTCAAGCCAGTGCAGCTCCGCCACCCCATTGCCCCAGATGGCTTCGGTCATTTCCTCGCGGGCAACCAGATCATCCCGGGCGGCAAGGGCGAGAACCGGAGCGCCGAGATTTTTAAGCTCCTCCCCCGCATCCCATGTTGAAATCCAGTCGAGCCCGCCGCGCAGACCCCCGGTGTCGAGTTCACCGCCCGGTTCATGCCCGGCAAATCCGCCCCGCTTCCAGAAACTCCGCATCTGCTCCTGCGGATTGCGGCGCATTCCCTCCCGCATGGCGGCCAGCACATCCTTGGGCACATATTTATGCAGGCAATCGAAGCCGGCGATGCTCACCAGTGCGCGCATGGGCCGGGGGCCATGCTTGAGCAGCCACATGACGCCGAACGAATGGCCGATGCAGAGCGAATCGGCCGGCATGTCATTCGACGCCCTGGGGCCGCCGCGGACAAAACCCAGATCTATGCAGTGGAATTCATGGTCTCCCAAATGCGGGATGAGAGCGTCCCAGACCCCGGAATGAAACCCCCACCCATGTACGAGAACGATTTTCATGCGCCCGATGCCCGCTTGGCTCCACGCGATCCCGAAAGCTCTTCCAGAAGCGCGTCGATCTGCGCGGGAGTATGCGCGGCGCAGAAGGTCAGGCGAAGCCGCGCGCTCCCTTGAGGCACCGTCGGCGGACGGATTGCGCCCGCCCAATAGCCGGCGTCTTTCAATTGCGCGCTCAGGGCCAGCGCGTCATCGGCCCCGCCGACGATCAACGGCACAATCTGTGTCGCCGATGCGCCCGTGTCGTAACCCAGACGCCTCGCCCCCTCGCGAAATCTGTTCGCCAGGGCGGAAACATGCGCGCGCTCCGCATCGAGCCCGGGCACAAGCTCCAGGCTTGCGTCGATTGCCCCCAGCACCGGCGGCGGCAGGGCGGTTGAGTAAATCAGGCCCGAACAGCGGTTCACCAGATAGTCGCGCATGGTCTCGCTGCAGGCAATGTAAGCGCCGTAGCTGCCCATGGCCTTGGAGAAGGTGCCGATGACAATATCCGCCGCGCCGCTCAGCCCCTTCCCCCCTGCTCCCAGAATGCCCGTCGCATGGGCATCGTCGCAGATGAGAAGGGCCTGATGCTCCTCCGCCAGCGCGGCGATATCCGCCATCGGAGCAATGTCCCCGTCCATGGAAAACACGCTTTCGGTGAGGATGAATTTCGGGGCCCTCCCGCGCCCATGTTTCGCCAGAAGAGCGCTCAGATGCTCCACGTCGCGGTGGCGGTAGCGATGCTGGCGCACGCCCGCCGCCTGGCAGCCGAAATGCATGCTTGCATGGTTGAGCCGGTCGGCGAAAACGAGCGGTTCCGCCTCCAGTACCTGTTTGTCGAAAAGGGCCTGCAAGACCGATGCATTGGCCTGAAACCCGGAGGCCATCACAAGCGCCGCGGGCTTGTCTTTCAATTTTGCGACCCGGGCCTCGATCCCCTCAAACAGATCGAGGTTACCGGTAACCAGACGCGAGGCCCCGGCGCCCGCGCCATGGCGCCCCGCCCATGCGCGGGCGCGCTCGATCAGTGCGGGATGCCGCGAAAGGCCCAGATAGTCATTGCCGGAAAAATTTACATAGGACGCGCCGCCAAAGCTCACCCGGCCAGGCGCATCATGTTCCGCGCTCTGCAATACACGCAGCAGACCTGCGCTCTCCCGCGCGCTGGCCCACGCCCGATAACGGCTTTCTCTTCCATCCATGTTCTTGTATTACCGGAGCGCAGATGACGCGGCAATCACGCAGATAAAAACTGCACAGCCCAGACCCGGTAAGATGTCGAACATGACCCAGAACACGATTGAACAGAACGGATGCGAAGCCACGCCGCAAGAGCGTCACGACTGGAGCGTGGATGAAATTCTCACGATCCTCAAGAGCCCCCTTGACGAGCTGGTCGACCGGGCGCAGGGCGTGCACCGCCAATGGCACGAGGAAGGCACGGTGCAGCTGGCCAGCCTGCTCTCCATCAAGACAGGCGCCTGCCCGGAGGACTGCAAATATTGCCCGCAGTCGGCCCACTACGCCAAGGATACCGGGCTTGAGAAGGAAGCCCTGCTTGAGGTCGATACGGTGCTGGCCTCCGCCAGCGCCGCAAAGGAAGCGGGCGCAACACGGTTCTGCATGGGCGCGGCCTGGCGCGAGGTGCGCGAGGGAGACGAATTCAATCAGGTGCTGGAGATGGTTTCGGGCGTCCGCGACATGGGGCTGGAAGCCTGCGTGACGCTCGGCATGCTCAACCAAAGCCAGGCTGATCAGCTTGCCGAGGCCGGACTCACCGCCTACAACCACAATCTCGATACCTCCCCGGAATTTTACGGCGAAATCGTCTCCACCCACAGCTACCGGGACCGGATCGATACGATTTCCTGCGTCAGAAAAGCCGGCATCACCGTGTGCAGCGGCGGCATCATCGGCATGGGCGAAAGCGAACGCGACCGGGCCGCCATGCTGCAGGTTCTGGCAAACATGGACCCGCATCCCGAAAGCGTACCGGTAAATTCGCTGGTGCCCGTGCCCGGCACGCCGCTTGAAGGGCGCGACCCGGTTGAGCCGGAAGAAATGGTGCGCATGATCGCGACGACGCGCATCGTCATGCCGAAATCGCGGGTGCGGCTCTCCGCGGGACGCGAGGCCCTGCCGAAGGAAACCCAGATCGCGTGCCTGAAGGCCGGCGCGAATTCAATTTTTTACGGTGAAAAGCTGCTGACCACACCCAACCCGGACACGGTGCAAGACCTTGCGATGATCCGTGAAGCCGGTTTACGCGTGCTGGAAGCGGACGCAAAAGAGGAATAACGCCATGTCGCGCATCGTCTATCTGAATGGCGAATATGTCGCGGAGGAAGATGCGAAGATTTCGATCTTCGACCGCGCCTTCCTGTTCGCGGACGGCATCTATGAAGTCACCGCCGTAATCAACGGCAAGATGGTGGACTTTGAGCCGCATATGGCGCGCCTGCATCGCTCGCTTGGAGAACTCGGCATGGCGCAGCCCGTCAGCGACGCAGACCTCAAAGCGATGCATCTGGAACTCATATCCCGCAACAGCCTGAACGAGGGCCTGATCTATATGCAGATCACGCGCGGGGTTGCCGAGCGGGATTTCGGCTATCCGGAGAACGCCAGACAGACGGTGGTTGGCTTTACGCAAGCCAAAGAACTGATCGATCCCCCTTTGGCGAAAACCGGCATAAGCATCATTACGGTTCCCGACATCCGCTGGCAGCGCCGCGATATCAAGACGACCGGCATGCTGGCGCAGGCCATGGCCAAGGAAGCAGCCAAGCGCGCCGGCGCCAACGATGCCTGGATGGTGGAAGACGGATTTGTGACCGAGGGGACATCCAACACCGCGTTTATCGTGCTGGACGACGACATATTGGTTACCCGGCCGCTCTCGAACCAGATTCTCCCCGGGATAACGCGGCGCGCGATCATGACGCTTGCGGAGAAGGGCGACATAACGGTCGAAGAGCGGCCCTTCACGGTGGACGAGGCAAAAGCGGCCTGCGAGGCATTCCTGACCAGCGCCTCCAGCTTCGTGACCCCGGTTGTGGAAATAGACGGAGCGAGGATTGGCGGCGGCCAGCCCGGCCCGGTGACCCGGAAACTGCGCGAAATCTATGTCTCCGCCGCGCGGAACGGGTAAAAAGTGCAAACGGTCAAATTGAGGAACCCTTTGTTAACCATAGGCGCGTATATTTGATACTCAGCGGAACGCCTCGGCGCCCCGCGATACTTGACCCCCCCCTTGATACGTTGCGACAGCAACAGGTTCGGTCCGGTGCCCCCCAGCACCGGACCGAATTACATTGGGAGCGTTCATCTGAATATCCCGGAGCAGGCGGCTAGGAATAGTTTGAACGGGAACTAGAGATACAGCTTGAAGCCCACATGGGTCGGCTGGAAGCCGATCCGCTCATAGAATTTTATGGCATCCGGGCGCTGCTTGTTGCTTGTGAGCTGAACGATCCTGCAACCACGCTCTTTCGCCATATCGATGACATGTTGCATCAGCGCCCGGCCAAGCCCCCTGCCCTGATGACTGTCAGCCACGCGCACGGCCTCAATCAGGGCGCGGCGTCCCCCTTCAAAACTCAGATTGGCGATAAATGTGACCTGCACGCAGCCGACAGCCTTGCCGGCATCCTCCGCCACCAGCACCATATTATTGGGGTCCGCCTCGATCTCGCTGAAGGCGTCTTCATAGACTTGGATACCCGCCCCGGCGGATTCCCGGGTTGCCCCCAGCGGATCATCGGCCAGGAGCGCCACGATCTCCGGCAAATCGCTTTTGTTCGCCGCTCTGATGGGGAGTGGTTTCATAATGGTGGCTGTTCACCCTGCTCGGGAACGCGCGTTATCACGCCTAACGAGACATGCCCCAATAGGTTTCGTCATCGGATTTGACCGATCGCAAAGTGGTTCTGGGGGGTATTGCGGCGGTTGCCAGGCGGGCGGTGTCCGAAACCGGCATTTCGGTGACAGACATTGCCCACTGAGCCTGGGCCGCTTCTTGAGATGCCGCTGGCTCCAGCACCCGCACGTCCACCCTATCTTCCGCCCGTGTTTCCGCCGGCGCAAACAGCCGCGGATACGCGCTGGCCTCCTTCGGCGTTCCCTCATTCGCAAACAAGCGCTCTCGGCGCACCGCGTCATCAAGGTCCGGATAGTCAACCGGCAGGTTCAGATAGGAAGCGGTAAGCCGCCCGGTCGCCGCAAGCAGCGTATAGCCGGACACCACATGATCGTTTTGCGCACGCGCCAGCGCCACCTCGCCATTGACCAGTTCGCGCTGCGCATCGAGAACCTCGAACAGAGCGCGTTCGCCTACCTTCACTTCGATTCTGACGCCCTTCAGGGCCTCGCGGGCCGCCTTGACCTGCTGGCGGGCCGCCCTGATGCGCGCGCGCGCGGCATGAAGCTGCTTCCAGGCGTTGATGACATTCGCCCGCGTCCGGCGGCGCGAGTCGGTGACTTCGTATATTGCCCCGGTTTCCCTCGCCCGCGTCTGACGGACGCGCGAGCGCAGCTCGCCGCCCCGGTAGAGCGGCATCTTCATGCGCACGAAGAGCGACGACACCTCTTCCCTGTCGATCGACGCGGAGGTGTTGCGGTCAATACCATGGCTGAGTTCAAGCGAGACGGTTGGCAGCAGCGCGCCATAGGCCTCCCGTTTGGCCCGCCGCGCGGCCTCTTGCTGATGCAGCGCGCCGACAATGGCCGGGTTGGCGCTCTTCGCTACGCCCAGCGCAGCCTCAAGGGAGGGCGGCAATCCGGGCGGCATGCGCGGTGCGGCGAGCGCGCCTGGACGGCGCCCGATGATGGCCTCGAAGCTCGCTTCGCTCGCTTCCACATCCGCCTCCGCCTGGGCGAGATCGGCTTTCCCCCCGAACAGCCGCGTGCGGGCCTGGGCGACATCGGTCTTGGACAGATCACCAGCCTTGCGGCGCGCCCTGGAGGCTTTCAGTTCACCGTTGAGGAAGCGGACATTATCGCGCCTGAGTTTCACGATCTTGCGGTCCCGGACCACATCCATGTAAGCGGTAGCGGCGTCGAGCAGGACGCTTTGCTCGCGGCCATGCAGCTGCGACTCGCCCGCCCGCGCTTCGGCTTTTACACGGCGCGTTCCGTTCAGTGTCTGGAAGCCCCGGAACAGTGGCTGGGTCAGCGTCACGGAGTAGCCGTCGGGATCGAGCTTGGTCGTCCGCGAGGAGGAATTGAGCCGGCTGTGCTCACCGCCTGTATAAGCATCCAAAGAGAGGTTTGGCAGCCCCTTGGCCCGCTCCAGCTTGATGCTTTCCTCATCCGCGCGCTGGCGGGCACGTTCCGCATCGAGCCCCGGATTGCCGGAAAAGGCACTGGTGAGGGCTTCATTCAAGGATTGCGAGCCGGCTTCACCGGGGCCGAGAGATACCAGCGCAAGGGCAAGCGAACAGACCGCGAGGCATGAGTTCGCCCGCACCGCGCCAAGGGTTGAAGGCGCCCCTTCCCGCGCGCCGTACCCGCAGGCAGGTTGCGCTTTGTGTCGATTGGTTCGCATATGCTGTGACCGTCACTATCCCCGTAACGTTCCGGCTCAGTCGAATTCGATGATTCTCTAATGGGAACAGCATGTTGCACGCCCCTTAACCTAGGGTTAACTGGCGTGCGATTTTGAAACGCTTGCTGGATTGCGCGGCGCGCCAGGGCGGTTTCGATGAAACCGGAACCGCGCTAGCGCTCGGAAAAGCCGATGTCGAGGGAACGATAGACCGGCTTCAGGAGGTATCTGACGAGTGATTTGGAACCGGTGATGATATTGGCTTGCGCCACCATGCCCGGCTGGATAAGGCGCCGCCGGTTGCCTTTACCCACATAGCGCTGCCCAAGCGCCACAACGACCTTGTAATAGGGTTCGCCGTCCTCGTTCTTGAAGGTGGAGGCGGAAATGACGTCAATCTTGCCTATGACGGCGCCGAACACATTCGGGTCGAATGTTGAAAGTCTGACCTCGACCTGATCGCCAACCTTTATATGGCCGATATCTTTCGGGTCTATGCGCACCTCGGCGACAACGCCTGAGTCGAGGGGGACGACCTTTGCAACCAGATCTCCGGGCCGCACCACCTCGCCCGGCGTTTTCTGCGCCAGTTCCTGCACAATTCCCCGAATCGGCGATTTCACGGCCAGCCGGTCCACCCGGTCCTTATATTTGCCGATCTGCTGCTCGAGTTCGGCCAGTTCGGCGGAAAACCTGGAACGTTCCTCATTGAGCAGTTTGATGCTTTCCGCCTTGCCTCCCTCGAGCGCGCTTTTTGCCTCATTGAGCTGTTCCCTGGCGGATTCGCGCCGTCCGGAAATGGAGAAGTGCCGCGCCCTGACTTCCTCCAGAGACACT
Source organism: bacterium BMS3Bbin10 (assembly GCA_002897995.1). Lineage (GTDB taxonomy): Bacteria > Pseudomonadota > Alphaproteobacteria > Rhizobiales > Methyloligellaceae > UBA2767. Next base: position 14,823 of record BDTT01000031.1, read on the forward strand.
TTGGCCTGCAGGTAAGCGCGACGCGACGTGTAGCCGGATTTCAGCAGTTTGGACCGGATCGCAAGCTGCTCTTTGTTGATCTCTATCTGGCGCGACAGGCTTTCCGCCTCCAGTTCAGCCGCCTCGAATTCCGCTTGCCGCTGCGAAACTCTGGCCTTCGATGCGCGGTATTCTGAAGAAATCTGATCGTGTTTGGACGTAAAGACCTGCATTTGCTCGGCGGCCAGTTCAGGGAAATCTTTCGCAACCGCGGTGAAATCGGGAGCACGGTCTTCAATAAGCGCGCTCATCGCCTCCTTCTGCAGGCGCAAATTTGCCGCCCGGACATGGAGCTGATTGAGGTCGCTGGCAGCTGAAACCAGGCTCAGACGCATCAGCACCGTGCCGGCTTCGACCTGTTGTCCTTCGCGCACATCGATGCTTTCGACCTGCCCGCCTTCAAGGTGCTGGATTGTCTGGACATAGCCGGAGGGGGCGATTTCGCCGCGGCCGATAGCCAATTCGCGCATTTCCGCAAAGGACGCCCAAACGAGCGCAGCCACAAACAGCATGCAGAACAGGTTGGTGAGCTTCCCGAACATATGCGGGATGCGCCCGTCCTCCAGTTCGGCAGGCAATGTGAACCGCTGGCCCCGGATATCGGGCTCGCTGCTCCAACTGGGCTGCCACATTCCATACTCTCCGTATACTTCTATGCAGCAGAGTTGGGGGCAGCGCTTAAAATTTAGCTAACTTTCTTTTCCTGCATTTGGGCGAGGAGCGCCGGGACAACCTCATCGGGAGGACCGTCGGCGGCAATTTGACCGCGGTCGAGAACGACCACCCGGTCGGCGCAGCGCATGTGGCTTGGGCGGTGGGTGACCAGCAGAACCGTGGCGCGGCCGGACAAGCTTTTGATTTTTCTTATGAAGGCCTCGTCTCCGGCCCTGTCAAGCCGGCTGCCCGGATCATCCAGCAGATAGATGGGGCAATCCTTGACATAGGCGCGGGCGAGAATAAGCTGCTGCAGCCTTCCATCGGTCCAGGCACGCTGATCGACGGTTCTGATCCGCGTATCCAGGCCTTCCGGAAGCGACTTGACGAAATCGGATGCGCCGGCTTCCGCGAGAGCCTTCTGCATTGCCTCCGGCGTGATTTCCGGATCGGCCAATTTCAGATTTTGCGCCACCGTGCCATAGAAAACATCCAGGGCTTCGGGCACATAGGCCACGGATTGCCGGTATTCGGCTGCGTCAACCTGCCGCAGGTCGAGCCCATCGGCGCGCACGGCTCCCATCTGCGGCCGGTAAAGACCGGCCACCAGTTTGAGCAGCGTGGATTTACCGGCGCCCGAATTGCCGGTGATGGCGACAACCTGTCCGGCGGGGATGTCGAGCGATACGCCGCGCAGCGCCGCTTCCGCCTGAGCGGCGTAGCGGAAACCCGCTTCGACAATCGATATGTGGCCATAATATTTGCGGCCTACCGTCGCCATCTGGTTGGCGCGGCGTTCAGGCTGCATCCGCATCAGATTGTTGACCTGCTTCATCGTGTCGATGCCCTGCCCGATCTGGTTGAGCCCCAGAAAAATAGCCTGAATGGGTGAAAGCAAACGCCAGACAAGTGCGATGACGGCAATCAGCGCACCGACGCTCAGATTGCCGTCAAGCGCCATCACCGCGCCGTAGGAGACCGTCGAGACGCCGGTCACCATCACCAGCATCTGCGAAGCGGTCTGCAGCATTGTGTTGAATTGCTGTGCCTTGAACTGGCGCAGAAGATAGGTGCTGAACAGCCCCTTGCAGCGTTCGATCCAGACTTCCTCCGCGCCATTCTCGCGCACCGACCGGCGCTTGTCGGCAAGTTCCATGACGAAGTCGCGCGCCCGGGTATTGGCATCGCCGGCGAGACGGATACGGCGCCGGGTCAGCGGAACCGTCGCGACGGCCGCAACCAGGAATACGACGAACAGGGCAAGGGGGATGAAGCCCAGCGGACCGCTGATCAGGAAGATCGCACCGAGAAAAACGAATACGAAGGGGAGGTCCGTGAGCGCGCCGCCAAGTTGCCCGACGAACAGATCGCGGATACCGGCGAACTGCTTCAGCCGTGAAATTTGCGCCGAAATGGGGGCGGTTTCCGTCATCGCCAGCGGAAGGTTCAGCAATTGCTGCATCGCGGCGATGGTGACCAGGCTCTCGAAGCGGGCGCCGAGAAAGGCGATAACGCGTGCGCGAACCGTGCGCAGTCCCATCTCGAATGCCACGACAATGAGTATTCCGATGAGGAAGAAGAGCAGCGTCATCGGCGATTTCGCCCCGATTGCCTTGTCATAGACGTTCATGACGTAAATCGGAACGGCCAGCGCCAGCACGTTTACGGCAAATGCCAGGGCGAAGACGGTATAGATCGATCTCCTGAACCGGCCGAAGGCGTATTGCACCCAGCCATGCTTGTGTATCGTTTCGAAAATATCGTCGCCCTTGATTGGCGACACCAGATACACATCGCCCCTGGTCCTGTCCGCCGGCACGTGAACCAGGGATTTCTTCACGCCGTCGAAGGTGAGCAGACTCCCGTCCGGCTCGATGCCGAGGATGACCGATACCCGGTCTCCGTTACCCTGGCTGAACAGGCAGGGCAGCATACCCGGCCTGAGTTCCGAGCGCCTGAAGGCGCGGTGCGTGGTACGGTACCTGATCCGCGCCAGCAGGGCGCGCAGATCGTCAATGTCGTGGAGCGGTTCGAGATGGGGCAGCGCCTCCATCAGATGGCGTTCCTGCCCGGTCCACTCAAGCGCCAGGAGAAGCGGTTTCAGGCAGGCCGCCGCCGGTGTTGAGTCATCCAGCTTGGCCAGTTTGTCCCCGGCCAGGGCGGATCCGAGCCGGCCCTGCAAATCATGCACGGGATTGCCGCTTTCGCCGGCGCCTGCAACAGGACTTGCGGGTGTATCAGGAGCACCCCCTTCCCTCCCCTGTGCGCCCGTAACCGTCATGCCGCCGATCCCTGGACCGGCGTTTGGGCCGCGCGGGTTTCCTCCCTCTCGCGCTGCAACTCCAGCGTGCCGTCCTTGAGCGCATAGACCCTGTCGGCAAGGCTGAGAAAGGACGGCCGGTTGGAGACGATGATCACCGTCACCCGGCCCTTGAGGCTCAACAGCCCCTGGCGAAGAGCCCCGTCGCTCCGGAAGTCGAGCAGGGTATTCGCCTCGTCGAAGATAAGGATTTTCGGGTTGCGCGCGAGCGCCCGCGCGATGGAGATGCGTTGCAGCATACCTGAGGAGAGCTCCTGGGCCACGCCTTGGGAAAGCGGCGTGTCATAGCCGTCCGGCAAACGGTGGATGTCCTCTTCCAGCCCGATGAGCTTGGCCGCCTGCTGCGCTGCCTCAACTGCCGCTCCGGGGCGAAACATTGTGATGTTTTCAAGAATGGTGCCCCTGAACGTCGCCGTATTGGCCGAAACATACGCCACGCCCTTCACCTGCAAATGCTCGCGGTCCGGCTGCGAGGCCAGCCCGCCTATGACCACGCCGCCGCTGGTGGGTTCAAGTTCCCCGGTGATGAGCTTCACCAGGGTTGAACGGCCGCTGCCGCTCTCGCCCCTGATGCCGACGAACTCCCCCGGAGCCACCTGCAGCGAGATGCCGGCGAGGCAGGCGTTTTTGTTCGTACCGGAATACTGGAACGCCACATCGTTCAGATCGATGGCGCCCGTGATTTCACCGGCCGCAGGCGCCGCCGCGCTGTCTCCGGCCTCAAGATCACCGAATTTTCCGGCACGTTCCTGGGCCAGTTTTATGTTCTGAAACTCGGTCCACATATGGATGCCGCGCAGCACCGGCTGTGTCAGCCGCCCCGACAGCAATGAGCTACAGGCAAGCCCGCCGATGCTGAGGCTGCCGGCCATGACCAGCAGGGCCCCCACCGAAACCACCGATATCATCATCAGGTTGGCGAACAGGATACCCATGGACTGAAGGTTGTTGCCGAGCAGGATCGTGTCGTAACTGGCGACCGCCGAACCCTTCTGCAGCCGTTCGAAACGGCGCAGAATCATCGGCTCCATGGCCAGGCCCTTCAGCGTGTGAATGCCGGACAGGCATTCGACCAGAAAGTCATGCTTGCGGTTATCCTGCTCCGAGCGGACGGCTAATACATTTTGCAGACGCGAACCGTGAATGGCCGCCAGTGCGCCGAACCCGATGATCAGCAGGATCGGCACGATAATGAGCGGTCCGGCGACAAGGCCCAGCATAATGAGGAAAATGCCGGCAAGAGGGATGTCCAGGGTGAGCAGACGCGACTGCCCTCCCTCAAACGCGCTCAGTTCACGCACCGCTTCCAGGCCGTCGACCCAGGTGGCGGGGGGCTCCTTTTCCACCCTGGCGTGAGGCGCCCTAAGCAGACGCGTGACGGCGGTGAGCTGCGCGTCAAAGCCGGAATGAACCGCGCTCCACCCCAGCAGATAAGAGCGCATGACTTTCAGCAGGGCATCCAGTGCAAAAGCGACGAACAGACCCAATGTGAGCAGCGTCAGCGTATCGACCGACTGGTTCGGGAGAATGCGGTCATAGATTTGCAGCACCGCCAGCGGCAATGCCAGCCCGAGCAGGGAGGAAACGACGGAAGCGACGATGATCGGAGCCGGCAGGCGCAGGCCCTCCTTGAAGATTTCAAGGAAGCCGCCGAGATTGTGAGCTTTTGGCCTCTCCTTCGCTCTTGCCGCAGACCGTGCCTCGGCTGGTGCAGATGCGGGCGCGGGAGAGGGTGCGGCGGGCGGATCGGACTTTTTCGGTTTTGCCTTGCGCCTCAGCCATGACCTTTTGGGGCGCGGCCCGGCGCCCCCGGCATTTTCATTTTCAGCCCTCAGACGATTGCGCAAACTCCGGACGGTCGGGCGATCCCCGCCGTCCCTCTCACCTTGGACCAGTTGATCGTCCATTATCGGCCTATTTCCGGTCTTGCCGCCACTTTACGGGGTTCTTGTGTTCAGTCCCTCCTACCTCCTATTCCTTAGCCCTTCGTTAACCATAAACCTTTGCCCGCGGGCACGGTTTGCGCAAAAAACCGCGCGCTCCCGTGAAGGCAGCCGGTTTTCAGCCATGCGGCATATGTTTCTGCCCGAAAAAGGATGTACAATATTGTCGCGAGAGGGGCGCATTTCCGCGCATTTTACCAGTACAAACAAATAGGATAGCCGCATGCCTGAAACGTCGCACATCACTGCAGAACGCCATGTGGCCGGTCCCCTTCTGTTCACTTTCGCAATCGTCACCGATACGCATATCCGCCCGCCCGAAGGAGACCAGTCCTCCCCTTTTCCCGTCAATGAGCTGGCCAACGCCCGGGCCCGCCACGCGGTCGCGGCAATTGCCCGCCATGCCCCCGATTTCACCATTCACCTGGGCGACATGGTGCACCCGGTTCCAAATCTGCCGAGTTACGGCCCGGCGGCGGACGAAGCCCTGTCAATCCTTGAGCCGCTGGCCGAGGGACTGCGCTTTGTGCCGGGCAATCACGATGTCGGCGACAAGCCCATGCCCGCCACGCCGGCGGCGCCGGTCGACCGGCACAGCGTCGATATTTACGAGAAATATTTCGGCCCCGGCCATTACAGTTTCGACCATGGGGCTGTGCATTTCGTTGTTGTGAACTCATCCCTTGTCAACGCCGGCAACGCCTATGAGGAGAGCCAGCGCCAGTGGCTTGAAAAGGATCTGGCGGAGAATGGCGCGAAGCGGACGCTCCTGTTCTCCCATTACCCTCCCTTCATCGACAACACCTCAGAACCCTCCCACTATGACAATTACGGCGAGCCGGGCCGGGCCTGGCTGCTGGCCCTGCTCGCGCGCCATGATGTGGAGGCCGTTTTTTCCGGTCATGTGCACCAGTTTTTCTACAACCGGGTAGCGGGCATGAAACTCTATTGCCTGCCCCCGACGAGTTTCACGCGGCAGGACTATAGCGAGCTCTATGGCATCGGGCCCGCGCCCGAATACGGACGCAATGACGAGGGCAAGTTCAGCTACGCGATGATCGATGTCTTCGAGCGCGGGCACGCGCTCAGGGTTTATCCGACCGAAGGGCGCGGCCTCGAGGCCGGCGCGGCCATCGAACCCGAACCAGTCTCAAACAGTGGCGCGGTTAATCCCGTCACCGTGCATCTGCGCCACGGCTGGGCCAGATCCATGGACATGCCCTATAACGGCCCGATGGAAGAGTTTTCGCGCAAGCGCGCGCGCAACGACTATTCCTTATTGCGTTTGTGGCAGATGGGCATTACCCGCGTGCGCACGCCCCTTTGCGACCTTGCCAGCGGGCAGTATGGCCCCCGGGTGCAGGACTTTCACGCCGCCGGATGCAGCTTCACCTTTTTCTGCGCCGGTGTCGCGGAGCGCGCGGCGTGGGAGGAATGCTGCCGGAACACCCATCTGATCGATGCGGTGGAGTTCGTGACCTGCCGCGCCGATCTGTCGGATATCGGCGATGCGCTGGCGGGTTTTGAGCCGGGGCAAGGGCCCGAGATACATCTTGGAAAATTCCATTCCTCCGCCGATGAGCCGAAACACGGGTCGACCTTCGCCCATTCGGTGAGCTTCGGTTTCAAATGGGAAGACCGGGACGTGCTGCTCCCGGCGCTGAAAAAAGCCGACCCGAAGGGCGTTATCAAGGCGCTCGTCTTCCAGGTCAATATGGAGGATGATTTAGCCGGGCGGCTCGGTGAAATAGATCAATTTGTGAAGGACAATGGCCTGAAAGGTGTCGCGAATATCCGCTTCGCCAATGTAAACCCGGCAATTGCCAATTTCGACGACAGGGCGATTGCGGCGCGCGTCGGGGAGGCCGCCGATATTGCTCCCGCGCTTGAGCGCACCAGCCTGCAATTCGACACCTTCGCCGACATTGACCGCGGCTATCATCCACGGCACGGCCTGCTGGACGGGCGGTATAATTTCCGCCCCGCGGGCCGCGTGCTCATGGCGCGCTTCGGCCCCGCCGCGCCATAGTTTTCCATGCCGCATATCCTTCGAGACGGCGCTTCGCGCCTTCTCAGGATAAGGATTGTGTGAGGAAACCCGAATACACACCTCATGGCTCGGAGCGCCCGCGAGGGCGCGTCTCGAAGCATCGGCGAAGAGTCCAGGGCAACGCCCCCGGTATCAGTCGAATTCCGGGGTCACGCCGGGCGGCACGGAAAAGCCGAGGTCGCCGCGTTCAATAACGGCATCGCGCCCGCCTTTTTCCTTCAGCAGCTTTTTCTGCGCGTCCTTGGCCGCGGCATCGATCGCGCGCGGGTCGCAGATCTCAAACAGCTGGGCCTTCAACTCTTCCAGAATAGGCTTTGCGTTCGCGTCCTCCGCAAGGTCGTTGAGTTCTTCGGGGTCTTCTCCAAGGTCGAAGAGTTGCGGCGGGTAGTTGGCGTAGTAGACGAGTTTGTAGGGACCTTTGCGGATCATGTAGGCTGCGGTCTTCGAGCCCATGGCATGATACTCGGAAAATACCGCACGGTCCTTCCCCTCCCCGGCGATCAGCCGCATCACATCAATGCCCGGATGGTCATCGGTGAGCGTTTCAGGCGATGTCTCGCCGGTGCATTCCATGAAGAAGGGATAGAGGTCCAGAAGATTGGTCGGCGTGTCCACCGTAACTCCGGCCGGAATATCGGGACCGCTCATGATGAGCGGGACGCCAACAGATTCCTCCAGCATGGTCGACTTGCCCCACAGTCCCCGGGCGCCCAGATTGTCACCATGATCGGATGTGTAAACGACGCGCGTATCGCCGGTCAGGTCAGCGTCGTCGAGCGCCTGAAGGACGTTTCCGACATTATAATCGAGAAAACTGCACAGGCCCAGATACCCGGCCTGGGCACGCTTCACCATATCCGCATTTTCAAAGAAATCGTCATAGGCGAATGATGCGCGGTAGTCCTCAAGATAGGGGTGCAATGGCTTGTCGCGCATCGCGTAAAGTTTGGGTTCCGGCAAATCCTGATCGTAATAGGGATAGAAGTATTCCGGCGGCGCCGTCAGCGGAAAATGCGGGCACACGAAGGACACGAACAGCACCCACGGCTTGTCGGTAAATTTGCCGGCTTCCTCGCGCAGCCAAACCTGCGCAAGGGCGGCGATCTCCCGGTCATAGGTGGTGTAAATCGACTCGCCCGGCCCGGCCATGCGGGCCATCTTGTAAGCGCCGCCGCGCTTGGGCATATCCTCGTCGCGGACAAGACCAAGCAGATCGCCCTCACCGTCGACAATGTGCATGCCGATCCGTTCGTCGGAGAAGCCGTTGTCGTCGTCGCTGGACTGGAAATGGAGCTTTCCTATGGAAACGACCTGATGGCCGCGCTCCCGCAACAGGGCGTGCCAGCTCGGCAACGACCCGTCGAAAGGCATGGCGTTGTCCCACAGCCCGATCTGATGCACATATTTACCCGTGGCGAAGGCCGCCCGCGCCGGAACGCAGACCGGACACGGCGTATAGGCGGCCTCGAAACGCGCGCCCTGGCGCGACAACCGGTCCAGGTTGGGCGTTTTGACAATGTCATGCCCGTAGCAGCCGGCCACACGCCGATTGTGCTGATCCGACATGATAATCAGAAGGTTGGTAGTTCGTGCGGACATTATCTGTATATGTAAATCGGGCTCGACCAAGCCTGATTGCCATCCTCCTGAGTGACCCGGACATAAATAGGATTGTCTCCCTCGTCGCGCAACGCGATTTCCTGTTCGACAGTCATCTCGAAGTGAGGATTGTCGTCCGGCAGCCGGAACAGGCGGAGCTTGCGGCCAAGTTTGCCCGCATCGAACACCGTGTCTTCGAAACCGATGCTCCCGATATCCACTTTCTCGCTCACGACCGGCGTCTGAATATCGATGCTTCCGCTCATTCCCCCCTCCAGCCAAACGTCGAAGCCGCCGTAATTTCCGGTGGTCAGGGCTCTCCAGGCAAGGGTGGTGCCGCTCACCTGATCGAGCGTCTTGTCCTTGTTGAAGAAGTTGATGCCGCGGGCCCTGGTCACGCGATTACCGGTGAATTCGGCCGTCCCGTCCCAGATGACCTGGCGGAAGCGGCCGCGATATTCAGCTCCCTCCCAGATAACCCGTATCCGGTCTCCAAGATCGTCTTCGGCGTAGGGCCTGTGCGTGGCGAGGTGCTCAAGACCATTGAAAATATCGACCCGCTCGATTGGCGCGGAACCGATCATATGAACTTTGAGCACCGCGTTGCCCGATGGCAGATGCACGATATCGCCCATCATGGCTTCGCGTGAGGCGCTCCCCTGCGCAGCCCCGAGCGCGGGATCGTCATGGTAGAGTTGGCCTTCCGCGCCGAAGCTCGCCACGACGTCGAGGATCATCCGGTTGCCGGTGGTCCCGTAATGGCGCCGCTTGCGGTAGCAGTCGAAAATCGCCGCCCGCGTCAACTCGGAGGTGAGGAAGCAGGTGAGCCCGCCAATCGCGCCGAATTTTGAACTTCCGGGATAGCTGGCGCCGGGCCGGCCCTTGTGGCCGTCGGAATTGCACACCACGCCCATCCGGTATCCCATCTCAAGGGCGTCGTGCAAAATCCATTCGAAGGTTCCCCACGAGGAATGCACCTCGACGGCTGTCTCCACCCGGCCGTCATGGGCCACTTTCACATCTGCGTAGCGGCCCCCGCAATGGGCCAGGCAGACCGTGTCCTCGCCATTTTCGATGAGCTTTTCAAACAGCTCCGCCGCAGTGCCGCAGTCGGTATCGACATCGCTGAGATCGTTGATGAGCGCGTGGGAGGAGCGGTAGATCGGCCTGTCCTCGGTCATATAGAACACGTTCCGGTCGCCGCCGAGGAATGTGTTTCCCGACCATTCGTAACCCGGCAGGGTGACGAAACGCCCCGGTTCGTTGAATTCGCCGATAATGTCGTTCAATTCGGCCCAGAACTCTTTGGTGATCTGGAAGTCGTTGCCCTGATGGCCGGTCACATCGACAAAGGCCTTATTCCGGGCGAACTCCATATATTGCCGGGCGCTGCCCGTCCCGATGGTCTCCTCGCTCTGACCGTGCACATCGCCCCAGAAATGCAATAGCTGGCCGGCTTCAGGTTCAACGATGCGTATCGGATTGGCGGTCGCCAAGACGTCGCCCGCTTCATTGAGCATTTCAATATGGTACGTTCCGGGCTCATCGGCTTTCAGCCCTTCGATTACTTCAGCGAATTCGCCGGTTGAAAATGTTACCGTTTCGGGCAGGCCTGACAGTTCCGGTGTGCTGCGCAACCGCACGCTTGCGCTGACCTTGTCGCTCGGATTGCCCCATTTGTCTTCGGCCTTGAGGGATAAACGGAATGGCTTCCCGGCGGGATGGGTGGTGGGGGCAATGGCGCGCCAGGTTTCGGGCGGGCCGGGTACGATATTGATCACCGGCTGATCGGGCACGGGAACATAGGTGTAGGTGGCAATGGCATCGACGAGGACGCGGAACTCGTAGGTGTCCTCGCAGAAAGTCTGCAACCGCATGCCGGGCGAACCGCCGCTTTGCTCGCCAAACACAATCGTGATCGTGTCCCCTTCCTTCATGAAGCCGTTCACGATCTTGATATAGAGGGTTCTGTCCCAGGGCCGCACATTGCCCTTGGGGTCGTAGCGCACCTCCAGTTTGGCGTTATTGCTGGCGGTGACGGTGGTGTAGCCCGGCGCCTTGGGATCGTCGAACTGGGGATTCGTCTGATCGGACGCGAAGCGCGACACGATCTTGATGCTGCCGCTGTCGTCGATGCCGTAAAAACCCGCCGTGTAAACAAGCGTGAAGCTGGCCCAGGAGCCGGCTTCTATCGCACCCGATGGCTCTATGGCCGCGGTCCCTGAAAGTTCCAGCGGTATATTGCCTGAAAGATTGCCCAGGAACTGGTTCTGGCTTCCCTCCACTTCTCTCTCCTCTAATTCGCTTGCCGGGCCCAGGCATACAGATAGCCGCGGGGCGAAGCGCCTTAACACCGCCCTGCAAAAACGCAACTCTTTCAGTTATGTGCAGCCATGCGCCGCTCAGGCGGCAGCAGCTTGCTGCGGTGCCGCGCCTTTAATTGTTGTGCGGTGCATGGTCCGCTCATATTTCGAAAACCCGCAGGGCGTTGCGCGGCGCATCGCGCGGCGGTTGTCCCGCATCACGATGTCACCGGGGCGCCACCTGCGGGCATGGATGAATTCCGGCTGTGTGGCGTGGGCGCAGAGTCGCTCCAGCAGAGCCTCGACCGTTTCCGCATCCGGCGGCTCGGACAAATCGAGGTTCCCGATTTCCCCAACATAGGTTTTTCCAATTTTTTTCAACGATATTGCCATGACGCCCTCCTATCGCTGCATGCCCCAACGGTTGACGGTGCGAAGCTCAATGTTCCGGAACACGACATTCTCCACGACGATGCCGAACAGGATCACCATGAACAGGCCAGCGAAAACGCCATCGGTATCGATGTTCTGGCTGGATTCGAATATGTACCAGCCAAGCCCGCCGCTGCCCGAAGACGCGCCGAACACCAACTCGGCGCCAATCAGCGTGCGCCAGGCGAAGGCCCAGCCGATCTTCATGCCTGCGAGGATCGAGGGGAGCGCGGCGGGAACAAGAATTTTCAGGACATAGAGGATGCCCTTCAGGCCGTAATTGCGCCCGATCATCCGCAGTGTGTGACTGACATTTTCGAACCCGCTATGGGTGGAGAGCGCGACCGCCCATAGTACCGAATGGATAAGAACAAAGACCAGGCTTGCGGTCCCCAGACCAAACCACAGCATCGCCAATGGCAGCAGCGCAATCGCGGGCAGCGGATTGAACATGGCCGTGGCCATGGCAATGAAATCGCTGCCGAAGCGGTTTGCCGTGGCCCAGAGGATCAGGAGTGCGGCGAGGATCAAGCCGGCCGAGTAGCCGATAAGCAGCACTTTCACCGAAAACCAGACCTTGTAGATCAGATCGCCATGGAACAGGGCGTTGTAGAGTGTCGTAAGGGAGACCAGAAAACTCGGGAGCATCAGGGGTTCCACGTCGAACCCGACGGTGTAGCCCTGCCAGGTTGCAACCAGACTCAGCAGAATGACAGCCTTGCGAACACCGTTGATGTTCCAGATACGCTCGACCAGGGAAAGCTTGCGCGCAACATCGCCGGTCTTCGCCTGCGCGATATCGGAAACCTCATATTCGGGACGAATGACAAGCTCGGGAATCGAGCCTTTTGGTTTCGCTGATCCGGTACTCATCGTGCCTGCATACCCCACCGGCGAACGGTCCGGTTCTCAATCGCGTTGAAAATAACATTCTCGACGAATACGCCGACAAGAATAACCGTGAACAGACCCGCGAACACATGCGCGATCTGCAGGTCCATCTGGTTTGCAAATATGAACCAGCCGAGACCGCCGGAGGCGCCTTCACTTGTGTCGGAAATCGATCCGCCAAAGACCAGTTCCGCAGCGATGAGCGTACGCCACGCATAGGCCCAGCCGATCTTCAGGCCCATCAGGATTTGCGGGAAAGCGGCGGGGATCAGCAACTTGCCAACATAAACAAGCCCCTTCAGTCCGTAGTTCCGCCCGACCATGCGCTGTGTCTCGCTGACACTCATAAAACCCACATGGGCATTGAGCGCCACCGGCCAGATCACCGAATGCAGCAGCGTGAAGATAATGGCGTCGGCGCCGAGCCCGAACCACAGCAGGGCCAGGGGGAGCAGCGCGATGGCGGGGAGCGGATTGAGCATTGCCGTGAGCGTGCTCAGGACATCATTGCCGAACCGGGACATTGTCGCGGCCGTCGTCAGCAAAGTCGCGATCGCCAGGCCGATCGCGTAACCCGTCACCAATACGGTCATCGAGTTCCACACCATGGCCAGCAGCTGCTCGCTCATTACCGCCTGATACAATGCCTCGGCGGTCGCGGAGAATTTCGGCAGGATCAGTTCGGAGACCCCGCTCAGCCGCGTGTAAATCTCCCATGCCACGATCACCAGCACCAGGATCGACAGCTTCCGGACGCTGTTCATATCCGAAATACGCTCGAACAGCGTCAGCTTGCGCGCGACGTCGCCGGTTTCAGCCTTGCCAATTTCGTCGGCCTCGAATTCAGAACGGACTAGGACATTTGGTACGTTGCTCATTATGTACGGTCCGCAGCTTGGATTTCGTCCTCCAGGATTCTGTCCGCGAACAGCATGTCATGAATGTGCTGCTGCACTTTTACGAATTTCTTGTCGCCGACATTGTCATGGTTGAGATGATGCGCGTTCAGCTCCGCCTTGACCTGTCCCGGATGCGGCGACATGACAAGGATACGGCTGCCTACGATCAATGCCTCTTCAATGGAATGGGTGACAAAAAGAACCGTGAAATGGGTGTCCTCCCACAGTTGCAGAAGTTCTTTCTGCATCTGCAGGCGGGTCAGTGCATCAAGGGCGGCGAAGGGTTCGTCCATGAGCAGGACATCGGGTTCCATCGCCATGCCGCGCGCGATCGCAACACGCTGCTTCATACCGCCCGACAGCATATGCGGGTACGTATCCTCAAAACCGGTCAGCTTGACCTTGGTGATATACTCCATCGCTATATCTTCAGCCTCGGCCGCGGTATCGGTCTTGCCGCCATTGTGAAGCGCGAAAATGATGTTCTGCTTGACCGTTTTCCAGGGCAGAAGCTGGTCGAACTCCTGAAACACCATGACCCGGTCGGGGCCTGGCTCGGAAATTTCACGGCCCTTGAGGCGAATAGACCCTTCCACCGGCTTCATATAGCCGGCAATGCCCTTGAGCACAGTCGACTTGCCACAGCCCGAGGGACCAAGCAGAACGAATCTGTCGGCCGGATAGACATCGAATCCGACGCGATAGGTCGCCGTGATCAGATGCTCCTTGGTCTTGTATTGGAGCGTGACCCCGTCAACATTGAGAATTGGCTGGGTCGTGGCGGCGGCGGGCTTTTTGCCCGCCGCACTTCCATTGCGTTTAGCCATGGATCAGCTGCCGTCCTGATCGTAGCTGTTCTCCCAGTAATAGTCCTTCCAGCTCGCCGGCATATTCTTGATGGAGCCGATCGAGTACATGAACTTGGCAAACTCCATCGTGCGTTCCGGCGTTTGCGAATAAAGCATCTCGTTCGGATCGCCGACCATCTTCTCGATGTCCGCAAGTTTCAGCTTTGACTTCGTGAAGCGTTTATACAGGGCGGCGGCGGCCTTCTTGTCGCCGTTGATCCATTTGATGGCCTCGCCGTATGACGTATAGACGCAATTATACAGTTTCGGATTGGATTTCTTCCATTTTTCCATGTTGTACATGGCGACCGTTGAGTGACGTCCACCCAGCACGTCATAGGAGGTGAGAACGTTATGAATCTTGCCGCTTTGCAGCTCCTGGTATGAGGTCGGCAGAGTCGCGAAGTGGCTCCTCACGGACTGACCGCCGGCCAGCAAGGCCGCGACGGCTGTCGGATGCTTCATCGACACCGTCAAGGGGTCGAGTTTGAATGCCTCCTTGGCGCCCCATTTCTTTTTGGCCGCCATTTGCAGGACAACCGCCTGGATCGAGACCTTGACCGAAGGCGTGGCGATCTTGTGGTCGGTAAGCCCCACATAGTCCTCAATCTTCTTGACCCGCGGATCATTGGTATTCAACTTGAGCGGCATCGCCGAAAGCGTCGTCATGGCCCGGACATTCAGCCGGCCCTTGGTCTTGTCCCAGAGTTTGAGAAGCGGGCCGATACCGCCGGCCGCAAAATCCACGTTACCCGACAAAAGGGCCTGGTTGACGGCCGCGCCGCCGCTGAAGCGATGCATGGTGACCTTGATGTCACCAAGACCGGCTTTCGACGCGCAGGACTGGACCATCTTTTTGTCGACGACCACATGCATGGGGAGATAAAGAAGCCCGAATTGCTGGGCAAATCTCACCTGGTTCGTCTCCTGTGCAAACGCGGCGGACGGCATCGACGCCCCGGCGATCGCGAGGATTGCCGCACCGGCGGCAATTCTGCGAACAGGATGTTGCTTGAAAGTTTTTGTCACTTGGATTTCCTCCCTTTTCTACACTGCTCTTCTACACTGCTCTCTGATTGGCCCGATATTGTTGTTGTGGACCGGTATTGTATTCACTTCGCTTGGCTGATTCCGCCTGGGTGTGCCTCCGCCTCACTCTGCCGCCGCCATCATGGCGCTCGGTCCCACGACACTGAGACCGGCGCGCAACGCTTCGGTTTCAAAGACATCGTGAGGCATTACATTCGCCAGGTTCACATTCGAGCCAAATTCTGAAATCAGGAATTTCTTGAGGTCATAGACGTCGCAATTGCGCGTGCCGGGTATCCAGGGTCCGATCAGCTCGAAAATCACACGGCTCACATCGAGGCCGTCGCGAAGCTCGGCGAGCAGCCGCCGGTTCGGCTCACCGTCCGTGAGAAGCTCCGCGCCCTCCACCAGAACAACGTCCGCCCCCGCGTCGAAACATTCGTTCGCCTGCGCAATGAGCGTCGCCGCGCCGGTGTCTTCGCTCTTGGAGCCAACTTCACCATGCACCTCAAGACCGCAATCGACGGCGGTGCGTATCAGGGTCTGGCGCGCTTTGCGATCCAGAGGAACGCAATTGTCCGACACCTCGATGGCTTCAAAACCGAGCCGTTTGGCTTCCTCGAAATACGGCTTCGCGCTGGATAATCCCTGCGTCGCATAAATATATTCGAGAAACTGGCCGCCGATGAACGGATGCACATCGTGCTTTTTGTAGAGCGCTATCTTTTGCAGCAAATAGTCTTCTTCATAGAGCCGCGCCGTGCCGGAGACGAATTTGGCCAGATCCGCAAAAGGCGCAACAAGATCGAGCCAGTCCTCTTGCATGCCAAGCGGCAGGCCCCAATCCATCATCATCGTCAGCCCGCTGCTGCGAGGCTTGCTCCGGCTGCGTTCCGCCGGGAGCTGAACAAGGGAAAAAGGTCCGGAACTGGACTTGAGACCTGTCATTCGAGTTTCTCCGAGAGCTCGATGGGCAGGTGCCCCGGGGGAAGAAAAACCTGCTGGTAGGTCGCGGGCGCATCCCGGTAGGACCGCCCGAGAACTTGCCAGAATGTGCCGAAGCTGCCCTTGGCAAGCCCCAGTTTTTCGCAGACATCGGGAGCAAGCCGCACGCACTGGACCTGATGTTCAAAACGCAGGGTGGGCATGTTGTAGCTCTTGTTGAGGAATTCGCGCAAAGTCAGCCCGCTCAACTCCTCATGAGTTCTCTTGAGCAAGGAACCATAACGTTCGAACGGCAGATAGAACCGGGTAACTCCCTTAAAGCGATCGGCTACATTCATGATGCGTTCGATCCGTACGAACGATTTTCCGGAATTCAGGAATTCCGCCCAGGGCGGCTTGAGGCCCTCCGTCTCGGCGTCAATTTTTACAATGGACTCTACCTGCAGATATATCGGCAGGAGCGACTGGCTGTTGTCCGATCTGAAACGGAAATGGACCAGATCGTCCTTTGCGACCATTTTCTCGTCTGTGCGGTCGGCACGCGGGTTCGCGCCCGCGACAAAAGTGCCCATTCCCGGACGCCGAAAGACGACGCCCTGATCGACAAGGGCGTTCATGGCCTTCTGGATGGTGCCGAGACTGACGGGAAGACTTTCCATCAGATCTCTTTCGCCGGGCATTCGCGAGCCGGGTCTGAATTCTCCAGACTCGATTGCGTCCAGCATTGCATTGGACAGCCGCAGATATTTCGGAACTCTTTCCATGCCAAAGGTCGACGACTGCGAGAATCGCTGGGCAATGGAAGATGTATTGAGGGTTTCACTCACGCTTGCGCGCCCTCCCGACCCCGTTTTCGCCGGCTCTTGAAGGCCGTGTGAACGGAGAAATCGTCCCTAAATCTATAAAGCTATATAGCTTTAAAGTTTCAGCAGGTCAATGCGGGCGGGCGCTATTTTCCCCCGATGCTATTTTCTTTCGATAATTGTCAGCGTTCCCGCGGCGGGATTGACTTCGACAATGTCGCCGGTCCCGACGGCGCTGGTCACATCATGTTCGAACCGGTCGAGCAGAGGCAGGTCCGCATAGGCGGCCCCCTGCGCCATAATCGGATTTGCAAAGTTCAGAACCAGAGCCTTCGGGCCCATGTCGCGGGACATCATCTCCTTGAGCATCCAGGCGGACGCCACGCCCCCCTTCGCGGCGTTCAGGATGAGGATTTTATCGACATAGTTTTCGCCATGCAGTTTGTGCTGGGGGCGTGAGAACCGGCCCTTCAGCCGGTCCAGGTCATAACGGGCGCTGAAATTGTCATGCGCAACCAAAGCCTCGCCGCGGACCGTATGCCCGATGCCCGGGTGGCCCTTGAGAATATTCTCTTTTCCTTGCCTGGTCATCGCACCAACCTGCCCTGGATGGCGGATTCAACACAGCACTCCAGCGAAGCGAGCACCGGCTCATATCCGTAACCGCCGATGATATTGACCAGCTTTGCCGAATTGGTCAGCAGGCGTTTCCATCCTTTTGCCTCGCCGATCTCACGCGCGCACATCTGATAGAAGCAGACTCCCTGGAGCAGCATGCCGCCGGCCCCCTCGATCTTTGCCGTCACGCCCATGCGATCAGCCGCCGTTTTCACCTCCGGGGAAACCGTGGCGATCAGCGCGACTTTTTCATTGATCTGCTGGCCGTCGAGCAAATCCGCAACCTCGCTGATTTCCATCAATGACAATTGGGGAGCGGCGAACACAACCACGTCAACGACGTCATCCTGCGGCCAATAGGCTTCGATAAACGCGTTTATGTCACTGGTGCCGATCACTCCCATCGTTTCGGGGGCATCGACCAGCGCAACACGCCCGTCAAACGCCTCGGGCGTAACGCCGACCATATGAAACAGGGCCGTCGACCCGTAGCTGGCGAGAGCCGCCCCAAAATGTTTCAGCTCATCGGACGTCGGGCGCCGGTGCAATACGTCAAGCTCGACTACCGGGACATCCCAATAGGATTCCATTTGCCGGCCGATGACGCCGCCCAGCGCGCCCCAATCCGCAAAGTCCCGGGGTTGATGATCGACTTTGAAAATCTTGCGCCCCCTGCGGTATTCCTCGAGATGAAAACCGTATCGCGGCGCGCGTCCCGTCAGCGCCGAAGCGAGCGCGGAGGGGCCGCCCTGAAAATTCGTGCGCGCGCCCTGCACGGAGTTGGCGTAGATCGATGAGCCGGTATCGCCGAAAGCGAGATGTTCCCCCAGAACCGGCGGCATGATCGTTTGATAGTTGATGCAGGTGTCGGTCATCATGACGCCCATCTCGCGGAAGGCGTCGATTGCCCGGCGCTCCAGATCGGCCATCCGGTCGCTCTGGCCAAGCTCCTTGTAATGTTCAAAATCGATGCCGCGCGGATCCGTGACCGTGGGCACCTTGACTGCACGCTCCTCGGGCGGGTGACCCGCCAGTTTCTCCAGGAACACCACGCCGTCCTCGCCAAGCGATTCGGTATCCGCCATCAGATGAACCTGGGCGACCTCGACACAGTCTTCGGCATCGAAGAAATTACCGACCTTGACGATCTGGTCCATGCCGAATTGCCGCGGCCAACCGTGTTTTCCGCTCAGCATGTCCTGTTCATATTCACTCAATCGCATTGGCGCCCCCGTCTCCCCCGCGTGAATTGCACCGAATTCGGTTCGAGCAACCACCCGGCGATCCAGTTATCTCCGCCCGCCCCGGCCGTATATTCCAGGCAGCGGGCACTGCCCCAAGTCATAAACACATGAATACGGAGAGGGATACCCCCCAGTCTCCACCCGCCGGACCGTCCGCCAATCAATGGCGGCGGCGGAACAATTGCGGAGATTGTCCGCATTATCCCAAAAAATGGATCTGCCCTATCCCCGGAAAACGGAAATGAATCTGCGCGGCCCGGAATATCTGTTTTGCGCCGCGAGCAATATTCAGTGCTGACAAGCGCCCCCGGCCCCGTGCCACACGAGCCCGTGATCCGGCCCCCTATTCTATGATCCGCAATCTTCGGTTATCATCCGGGCCCGTTCGAGGGATCATCTGGAAAAACCGGGCTGGTTGTCTATATTCACCGCCCCCGGAGGGCGCTTAACAGCGCCAATACCACGTAGCCGGAGTTGCAGAACTTCAAATGCCCCAAAATAAAATCAAGAGCGGACCCGGCGCGGGCGCACTTCTGCCCGACCCCGACCGGCGCACGGGCCCGTACAGGCCGTTTGCCAGCGATCCCGGCTGGAGCGAGGCCTGGTGGTGGCTCGGCATTCCCGCCCTGCTGGCAATCAGCCTGATTGGCATTGAGGCGGTGTCGAACGAATTCTATGTGACGAAAATTCTCCCCGAAGGCTATGGGTTCCTCGAGCTGAGTCAATTCCTGATCGCGGTTTCCGCCATGCTCGTCGCCTTGAGGCTGCTGTTCCGGCCCTTTGTCCGTTCACGCCGCCTGCTGTTCGTCTTTCTCGGCATTGCGGCCCTGGGCTGTTTCTATATCGCGGGCGAGGAACATAGCTGGGGCCAGCATTTTTTCCACTGGCAGACGCCTGAATACTGGGCGGAGATCAACCGTCAGCAGGAAACCAACCTGCACAATGCCATGCCCCTTTTCGGCAAAAAACCGCGGGTGCTGCTTGAGCTGGGCATCCTGGTCGGCGGGGTGATCCTGCCGCTGCTTGCGGTGCTTTATCCGGCCATCCGCGCAAATCGCTGGTCGCTGTTCATACCGCCGGGCGCAATCGTTCCCACGGCTCTTGGCGCGGCGCTGTTCAAGGTGGTGGACATGCTATGGAAAACCTTTCAGGTCCCCTCCCTCGTCCCGCGCCCTTCAGAAGCGATAGAGATATTTCTCTACATGTTCCTGCTGTTCTATCTGATCATGTTCACCCGCCGCATCAGCGAACTTGAGCGTGAATAACGAACACCGGCTCGCGGGCCCCGGAAGATGAAGGAGCGGTTCGGATCAGCCAATCCGGAGCATGCCGTTCTCACCTATGTCATAGGGCGGCAGATACAGGTTTTTCGGTGCCGGTCCCTTGCGAATCCGCCCCGCCGTATCGTAGTGCGACCCGTGGCAGGGGCAAAACCAGCCGCCCCAGTCCCCCAGCTTGTCACCGGACTTCTGC
The DNA here is from genome assembly GCA_002897995.1 of bacterium BMS3Bbin10. Lineage (GTDB taxonomy): Bacteria > Pseudomonadota > Alphaproteobacteria > Rhizobiales > Methyloligellaceae > UBA2767. The sequence goes on from BDTT01000031.1 coordinate 34,913, forward strand.
CCCAGGGGAATGCAACCCAAATGGGTGCAAATGCCGATCACGACCAGCCATTCCTCGCGTTTGGCCCGCGAGGCATCGGTCGCCGGGTCCGGCAGGTCGGCGCCATCATCCGCCTTCGCCCGTGCGATCTGCCGCTGCGTGCGGTGATCTATGAAGATCGGCTTGCCCTGCCACATGACGGTGACGCGCTGGCCCAGTTCTATCGGTTTGAGGTCAATCTCGACCTTCGAGACCGCGCGCGTATCGGCCGCCGGGTTCATGGAGTCGATGAACGGCCACAGAGCGGCCGCCGTCCCGACGGCGGCAAAGGCCGCCGCGGAGACGGTGAGGAAGTCACGGCGGGTTTCTTCCCCGTCGCCAACAGGGGCCCCGGCGGCTTTCGATGCGGCGCTCATGGAATTTCTCCTTTTCTTCCCTGCCCCCCTTAAAACCGGTTCCTAGAAACTGTCTCACGCGTCATTTTTTCGGCTTGCCGGCCCCGTTCTCCTTCTCATCCATACGGCGCATCAGAGCGCTGATGCGGGGAGGAATATCCGCCTTGGTAAACTTCTCTTGCTCCTCGGCGCTATGGACGAAGGCGATGATGTTGGCCAATTCGCTGCCGGTGAATTCGATCTGCTCGCCGAGTTCGTCCTCCTGCACGGAGATCATCGCCGCGGCGCCACGCCACATCTTCGCGGCGAAATCGAACGGGTTCATGACAACCGGCATGGTCGCGGCGTCCAGCGGCGGCGCATCCTCGCCGCCAACGCCATTGACCGAGTGGCAAACCACGCAGCCCTTGCTGGCGAAGAGTTTGCGCCCGCGCGCCGGGATCATCATGGGCATTATGAGCATATGTTCCGGGTTGCTGCCCTTCGCCGGGTCGCCCTGACCGGATGGTCCGGCGGCCGGGCCATGCGTCGCGGCCACGCCGCTACCGATAAACCCGATGCCGGTCAGCGCGGCCAATCCGGCAATGAAAGTGAAAATACCAAGTCTACGCATGTTTTGCTCCCGGGGTTTGGCTGAATTGCGGAATGAATCGCGGAACCCTGGCGGCGTAGCGCCGGTAGGCGCCGCCGAACTCGGCTTCGACTTCGCGTTCCTCGCTCAGGGCAAGCCGCCAATACATGACGAGCAGAACGGGGAACATGGCGAGGGTGAGGATTGTGGGCCACTGAAAGAGGAAACCGGTCAGGATCAACACGAAGCCGGCATATTGCGGATGGCGAATGCGCGCATAGGGGCCCGACCGCGCGAGCGTTCGCGTTCGTTGTGCCTGGTAAAGCACGCGCCAGGCCCTCGACAGGAGAACGAAGCCGCCGCCGATGAAGGCGAAGCTCAACAGATGGAAGGGACCGAAATGCGGGTTCGCCTTCCAGCCGAACAGCATCTCGAGAAGATGGCCGGAATCATGCGCCAGCCAGTCGATCCCGGGATAGTTGGCCTGCAGCCAGCCGGACAGGACATAGATGGTGAGCGGAAAGCCGTACATTTCCGTGAACAGCGCGACAATGAAGGCGCTGAACGCCCCGAGGGAGCGCCAGTCGCGTTTCGTTCTCGGCCTGAAGAAGGAGAAGGCGAAGATGATGAACACGGCCGAGTTGATCGCCACGAACAGCCAAAGGCCATAGGCCGGGACAGCGCCGCTCATTTGCCGCCCTCCCCTGGCTCGTCGTCGTTCGGCCCTTTGCCGCCGCCGTGGCCGCCATGCATGAAAAAATGCATCCCTACACAGGCGCCAAGCAAGAGGATCACCGGCAGATACGTCATGATGTGCACCTGATGCTCGGCCCACATGAAGTACCCGGCCACGGCGAGGAGCCCCACCAGAACCAGATTGGTCCTGGTTGCCAGCACCCGCCATAAGCCGTTGTTATTTGATTGGGCCATCCGCGCAATTCCTCTACAAAAATGCCGTTACGAGCCGGGTGACAGGACCATTTGGTGTCCCTTGCCGCCGATTGAAATCTTCCCGAGTACGGCAAGGTTTTTCTGATCGACCACCCAGACACTGGGCTGCTCGGCGCTGGAGATATAGAGTTTGCCGGTATTTCCGACCGAGGCGAGGTGATAGGGTGCCGGGACGACCGAAGCCTCACGCTTTTTCGCCGTACTCAGATCGATGGCGACCAGCTTGTTTTGCCCCAATGCGCTTACGAACAGCGTGTTCCCGTCCTTCGACAGGTCTATACCGTGCAGGGCCCCGCCAATCTCGAAGGTCTTTACTGTCCCGCCGTCTTTCGTCGCAATCGCGGAGACGGTGCCGCCATCCGCATTGGCGACATAAAGCCGTTGACCGTCCTGCGAGGACACCATGTGCTCGGGGCTGTTTCCGGCCGAAATATTGCGACGGACGCTCCAGCTTCCCGTGTCGACTTCGCTGACCGTGTTGTTGCCGGCATTGCTGATAAAGACGCGCTCACTGCCGGGACTGAAGACGGCGTAGTTTGCAAGCGGTCCTGTAGAAAGAGTGGCGGCGATCTCGTAGGACGCCAGGTCGATCGCGGTGATCGCGCCCTCGCTGGGATGTGTCACGACCGCGTACCGCCCGTTCGGGCTGACCGCCACATGATGCACGGCGCCCGGCACCTCAATCCGCCGCACGACCGATCCGTCGGCCGTTCGTATGACCGACACGGTGCTGACGGCCGCGCCATCCTTTTTGGCGCCGGCGGGCGCTGCGCTGTGATGCGCGGCATGCTCTTCGGCGGACATGCCGGCCGGTTTCTTGGGCGCCGCGCCACCAGCCTCGCGCTCCTCGAAACTGCCGGCAACCAGGAATTTCCCATCGGGGGTTCTGGCGAGGCCGTGAACGGCCGTGACGCCGCTTATCGTATTGACGATTTCATCTTTTGCGGCGTCGGCGACGATAATCTTCCCCTCTCCGCCCAGCGGCACATATACCAGCGGCTCGGCGAGGGCAGCTTGCGTTCCCAGTCCAAGGGCGATCAGACCGGCCCAGGCCGCGGGCCTGAGAATTGATGCGGTTTTCATGTTCTGTGTCTCCATTTCACTGAGGTTGAATCACCGCGCAAGGCGGAGTTTTTCTAGATCTTGACCGAACGCAGCCGAAGCGCGTTGCCGACCACGGACAGGGACGACAGACTCATGGCGGCAGCCGCGAAGATCGGTGAAATCAGAATGCCGAAGAACGGGTAGAGGACGCCCGCCGCAACGGGCACGCCCGAAGCGTTGTAAGCCAGCGCGAAGAACAGGTTCTGCTTGATATTGCGCATGGTCGCCTGGCTCAGCTTGCGCGCCCGCACGATGCCGTCGAGATTGCCCTTTATCAGAGTAAATCCGGCGCTTTCGATGGCCACGTCGGCCCCGGTGCCCATGGCAATCCCCACATCCGCCTGCGCCAGCGCCGGCGCATCGTTGACGCCGTCGCCGGCCATGGCGACCTTGCGGCCCTCGTCCTGCAGTTCCATGATGATCCGGGCCTTGTCCTCGGGCAGCACATCGGCGCGAATCTCGTCAATGCCGAGCCGGCCGGCGACAGCCTTGGCCGTGCGCTCATTGTCGCCGGTCGCCATGATGATGCGGAACCCTTGCGCGTGCAGCGCTTTCAGCGCATCGGGCGTGGTTTCCTTGACCGGATCGGCAACCGATACGAGACCGGCGATCTTGGAGCCGATGATGACGAACATCACCGTTTCGCCTTCGTCGCGCCGGGCATTGGCGGTCTTGGCAAGCTTGCCACCGTCAAGCCCCATATCGGCGACCAGCCTGGCATTGCCGAGCGCCACGGACTTGCCGCTGACGACGCCCTTCACGCCCTTGCCGGTGATCGCCTCGAAGTCCTTGGTCTTGGCGAATTTGACGCCGCGCTCTTCCGCTCCGGTGACAATTGCTTCAGCGAGCGGATGCTCCGAGCCCCGCTCCAGGCTCGCGGCCAGATGCAGCACCTCGGCCTCGTCATAGCCTTTCTGCGGCAGCACGGCGACCAGCTTGGGCTTGCCTTCGGTCAGGGTGCCCGTCTTGTCGACGATCAGCGTATCGACCTTGGCGAAGCGCTCCAGCGCCTCGGCGTTCTTGATCAGAACGCCCGCCTGCGCCCCGCGCCCCGTCGCCGTCATGATCGACATGGGCGTGGCGAGGCCCAGCGCGCAGGGGCAGGCAATAATCAGAACGGCTACCGCCGAGACCAGCCCGTATGCGAGCGCCGGGGACGGCCCCCAGATAGCCCAGGAGATGAAGGAGATGATCGCGATAACAATCACCGCCGGCACGAACTTTCCGGCGACGGCATCGGCGAGTTTCTGAATCGGTGCGCGGCTGCGCTGCGCGTTGGCGACCATCTCGACGATTTGGGCAAGCATGGTGTCGGCGCCGACGCGTTTGGCCTCCATCACCAGAGAGCCCGTGCCGTTGATCGTGGCGCCGGTGACCTTGTCGCCCTTGACCTTCTCGACCGGAACCGGTTCACCCGAGATCATCGACTCGTCGATCGACGAGCGGCCCTCGACCACCACGCCATCGACGGGAACCTTGTCGCCGGGGCGGATCCGAAGCTTGTCGCCGACCACGACATCTTCGAGCGGAATTTCTTCCTCGCGCCCGTCCTCGCGGATCACGCGGGCGGTCTTGGCGGCCAGATCGAGCAGCGCCCGGATCGCCGAGCCCGTGCGCTCGCGCGCGCCAAGCTCCATCACCTGGCCGAGCAGGACCAGAACCACGATCACCGCCCCGGCTTCGAAATAGACGCCGACATTGCCGTCCGGATCGCGAAATCCGCCGGGGAAAATTTCCGGCATGAGCACCGCGACCACGGAGAAGATATACGCCGCGCCGACGCCCATGGCGATGAGCGTGAACATGTTCAGGTTGCGGCTGATCACCGACTTGACGCCACGCACGAAAAACGGCCACCCGGCCCACAGAATGACCGGCGTGCCGAGGATGAATTCGACCCAAAGGGTCATCCGCTCGCCCAGAACTTCTCGCACGACGCCGAGCCCCACATAGGGACCCATTGTCAATACCAGGAGCGGGACCGTCAGCACGGCGCCGATCCAGAAACGGCGCTTGAAATCGACCAGCTCCGGGTTCGGCCCTTCGTCGGCGGCCGGTATCCCCATCGGCTCGAGCGCCATGCCGCAGATCGGACAGTCATCCGGCCCGTCGCGGATGACTTCGGGGTGCATTGGGCAGGTGTATTTGGTGCCCTCGGGCAGGTTCTCGTCTACTTTCTTGTGCGCGCCCGAGAGAAAATGCTCCGGATCGTCCACAAACTTGTCGTGACATTTCTGCGAGCAGAAATGATAGGTCTCGCCCTTGTGCTCCGCGCTGGGCTTGCCCGCGTCAGGATCGACACTCATTCCGCAAACCGGGTCCTTGACGCTCATGGCGTCCGGGGCGTGGCTGCTGTGATCGTGATGATTGTGCTTGTTCATGTGCTTGTCTCAACTTCCGTGTTTCGAGTTCTGTGGAATTCAACGATTTCCGGTAACTGGAACGTCTGCCGCGTGGGGCCTCCTCAGGACAGCGGACAGCAGGCATGTTCGGGCTGCGGCGCGCAGTGCAGGCTGGGTTCGGGTGCGGCTGTCTTGACCGGTGCGGCCCTGGGGGTCTGGTGGTGCATCAGGCTGGCGAGCGCGAGGGCCGCAAGACGCGCGGCCGGCGGGTCGGCGCGCGAACTCAGCGTCACGGGCACGCTAAGTCCGACGACCACGCCAGCGGCCACGGCGCCGGCCAGATACTCCAGGTTTTTGGCCAGGATATTCCCCGAAACGAGGTCGGGCGTCAGGACAATGTCGGCATCGCCCGCGACATCGGAGACGATGCCCTTCTCTTTGGCCGCTTTCGCGGAGATGGCGTTGTCGAAGGCCAGCGGGCCGTCGACCACGGCGCGGCCAATCTGACCGCGCCGCCCCATCAATGCGAGGCAGGCGGCGTCCAGCGTCGAAACAATGGCCGGGTTGACCGTCTCGACCGCCGACAGCGCGGCCACTTTCGGCTCTTCGACGCCGAGCAGATGGAACAGCTCGACCGCGTTCTGCAGAATCTGCGCCTTGGCGGTGAGATCGGGCGCGATATTGATCGCCGCGTCGGTGATGCCGAACAGCTTGGGGTACGCCGGAATGTCGGTTACGAAAACGTGGCTCACCCGCCGCTCCGGCAGCCGCAGGCCACTTTCCTTTTTGAGCAGCGCACGCATCAGCACGTCGGTATGGATATTTCCCTTCATGATGGCGTCGGCCTCGCCGTCACGCACCAGATCGACGGCTTTCGCGGCCGCCGCCGGGTCGCTCGACGCCGGGACGATCCAGTCGTCGCGAGCCGCCCAGCCGAGGTCCCGGCACGCATTTTCGATGGCCTCGGGGACTCCGATCAGGCGCGGATTCACGATCCCCAGTCCATGCGCCTCGCGCAGGGTCTCGATCACCAGCCCCTGCGCTGCGTCGACAACGGCAACCCGGATCGGTTCAAGTTTCCGAGCCTGGTCAATGAGGTCTTTCAGAGTGCCAAAATGCGCCGGCATCGCCTACGCCTCCCGAACCATGAGCTGCGCGCCAAGGAAATGCAGGACGCCGCGCGCAATCACCTGCTCTTCGTCCGTGGGAAAGGCCTCGACGACTACCTCGCTGCCGCTGCCGGAAATTGTTTGCTTCCCGGCGGCGTTGCGGGTTCCGTCGAGCACAATTCCCAGATAGCCGAGGCCTTCGCAGATCCCGGTGCGGATTTCCGAAGCGTTTGCGCCGATACCGCCGGTGAAGACCAGGCGGTCGAGACCGCCCAGGGATGCGGTGAGCGCGGCCAGATGTTTCCGGGCCTGGTAGCAGAAGAAATCGACCGCCTCGGCGGCGGCGGCCACCATGTCGGATTGGGCGAGAAGTTCCTTCATATTCCGGCTGAGACCGGATATCCCGAGCAATCCCGACTGCTCGTATAGAAGGTGCATCACCTGCTCGGCGGTCATGCCCTTCTCCATCAGCAGATGGAGAACGATCCCCGGGTCGAGATCGCCCGAGCGCGTGCCCATCAGCAGGCCGCCAAGCGTGCTGAACCCCATCGACGTGTCCACGCTCCGGCCGCCCTCGATCGCCGCCATCGACGCACCGTTGCCGAGATGGGCGACGATTATGCGTTCCCCGGCCACGGCCGAACCATGCCGGCGGCGCAACTCGCCCATCACATACTCATAGGACAGGCCGTGGAAACCATAGCGGCGGATGCCTTCTTTTTCGAAACGGCGGGGCAGCCCGGTCAATCGGGCGAGGCGCGGCAGCCCTTTGTGAAACGCGGTGTCGAAGCAGGCCACCTGAAGAAGATCGGGGCGGCGCACGCGAACCGCCATGATGCCCGCGAGGTTGTGCGGCAGATGCAGGGGCGCGAGCGGGATCAGCTTTCGCAGCCGGGCCTCGAGCGCGGGCGTGACCGGAAGCGGACAGTCGCAATCGTCGCCGCCATGGACCACGCGGTGCCCGACGGCCTGGATCTGGTAATGCGGCCCGAGCGTCTCCACCCTGGAGAGGAGTAAATCCAGCGCGGAGACGTGATTGGGGATGTCATGGGTCTCGTCGATCAGAATGTTCCGGTCTTCATCCCGGGCCCTGAAACGGGCCTCGGGAAGGCCAAGACGCTCCAGGGCGCCGGACACCAGACGCCGCTGCGCGTCGCCCTCGCCGGCGAAGAGAGCGAACTTGACGCTCGACGAACCGCAGTTGATGACCAGGATTGCGCTGTCAGATTTCATTGGAATTCACTCCTTCGGCCTTCGGACCGTCATCGATCATTTCCCGGCGATCGCATCGCCCGAGTTTCCGTAAAGCAGGCCGAAGGTCTGCTCATAGACGCAGTCGCGCACCGTCCGGGCGGTCTTGAAACATTCCGAGACCTCGGCCAGGAGCTTCCGCTCCCGCCCGATCAGCGGATGGTCCCGCGGCAGTGGTTTCCGGTTCGCGGCCACGGCTTCGGCAAGAATTGCAACGCCGCGCATCCCCGGATTGAAGGCCTCGGAGAACAGATAACGGCTGACGCGCATCGGATGCGTCCATTTCATCACCTCGGCCGACCACGGGTTGGCGGCGGCCTGAACCCAGGGGCTGACGAAGTTTTTGTAGAACCACTCGTTGGCCTCCGATACGGCGCGGACCCGCTCGAACGCCTCGCTCTCCTTTGGAAACCGGAGATCCTCGACCTTCCGCTCTTCGAAGCGCACATTGTAATGGGGCTTGTGGCAATCGGGATCGCCGCTCGGGTTGTCGATCTTCATCTCGTAGAGGCCGGGCTCCAGCGCCTCGATATCGTCGAGGCTTTCGAGAATGGCCCGGTGCTCGAACCGCGCGACCTTGGCCGACACGAAGAGCCCCAGATGACCCACATGGGGATTTGTCAGATAGACGATCTGCTGTCCGGCCTGCCTGAGATCGTCGCTGTCCTTATAGACCACCGGGATCCAGCCCAGCGCCTGATGCGGCGGAGTGATGTTGTCGCCATAGGAGGCAAAGATCACGAGCGGGTTGCGGATACGCCGCAAATCGGCGGTGCAGCCGTCGCAAATGCGAAAATTCCCCCGCTCGAGCTTGTTGCCGATGAACAGATTCTCGACGATAGCGACAATCTCCTCGCGGCTAAGCATGTAAAAACCGTTCCACCAGCGCTCGAATTCGAGGAAACGCTCACGCTCGGTATCGACCTTGTTGAAAAGGCCGGCGTATTTTTCCCAGATCGCCTTTTCCGGCTGAAGGCTCTCGAAATTCTGCGCCAGCCAGGCGCCGTCGAAGCGGCCATCGCCAAGGTCCGACATGAAATGCGCGAGCCAGGTGCCGCCGGTGAGAGAGCCGGCCACGCGCATGGGGTTCACACCGGACTCCCCGGCCCAATAGGAGAGCGGCGATCCGTTGAGCACCACGGGGCCGGTCAACCCCACGCAGTCGGCCGAAAGCAGGGTTACGGCCCATCCGGCCTGGCAATTGCCGTACAGAACCGGCGGCTTGCCCGGGTGACGTCCGGCGACTTCGGTGACGAACTTCCGCAGCGCGTGGTGGACATCGGCCAGCGTCTGTCCCGGTTCGGGCTCGGGGTAGAAAATCACAAAGTAAACCGGGTGGCCCTCGTGAAGCGCCATGCCGACTTCCGAGTCCCGCTTGAACCCGCCGATGCCGGGCCCGTGCCCGGCACGCGGGTCGACTACGATCACCGGCGGCTTTTCGGGATCGATACAGTCCTCCCGGCAATCCCCGCCCACTTCGGTGATGCGCAGCAGGGCGTAATTTGCCGGTTCATCAAACTGCCGGGCGTCCAGGATCAACTCGTATTTGAAGTCGAGCAAAGGCGGCAGACCGGCGCGCTCATGCTCGAGCATGTTGTTCGCACGCTGGCGCAGCACTTCCATAAACAGGACGCCGCGCTGCCATACATCAAGCGCATAAGGCCAGGCTTCATCGGCCGCCGCGGCGGCGGGCACGGCAACGGATGCCTGCTGGCGGTTTGACGGGGCTTTGGGCGCGGGCCGGGGGGCGCGCTTGCCGGAGGACCCGGCATGCTTGCTCCTGCGTTCGAGTTTCCCGCCCGCGACCTGTTCGGTTGTTTGTGCATTCATCTCACATACTCACTGCTTTGCGGTTCGCGCCCGCGAGTCATTCGGTTGTTCGGAAGGGCGGAACCTGTCCTAGGCCTTGGCGCAGATGCTTTCAGCCTTGAGGGTTTCCTTTTGTTCGAGAGCTTCCGCCTGCGTGTTATAGGGGCCGCCGGCTTTCAGCCATGACCGGCTGCGGTAATCGCCTCCGATGCTGATAAGGAGGGCGGTCTGGCAATATCCGGTCTTGTCGTGACGCAGGACAAACCATTTCGCAGATTGGTGCGCGGCCTCCTGGCCGGCGGATTGCTGAGCCATCGCCCCCGCGCCGGGAAACCCGGCCAGGAGCGCGAAAGCCAGCAGGGCGGACCCGGAAAATTTGGTTATCCGTGACATTGGTCATCTCCAAAGTTAGATCTTCGGTTCTGATTTACGCCGCCAGCCTGGCCGCGGTTGGAATTGCCTCGGCCGCGCTGACGCGCTCCCACTCGGTGATGTAATCGCGGGTCAGCGGCACCGCGTCGCGCCGCTTGGCGAGCTGCACCTGGAACACGAAGTGATCGCCATAGCGGAAGGCGGCTTCGCTCGCGGCCAGGTAAAACTCCCACATGCGGCAAAAGCGTTCGTCGAGGAGATCGGCCACCTTGTCCCGGTTGGCCTGAAAGCGGCGGCGCCACGCGCGCAGCGTATCGGCGTAGTGCAACCTCAGTATCTCGATATCGGTTACCCATAGTCCGCTGCCTTCGATCGCCGCCAGCACCTCTGAAAGTGCCGGCGAATAGCCGCCCGGGAAGATGTATTTGCGAATCCACGAGCTGGTCGTGGACGGGCCGGCCATGCGGCCGATGGAATGAAGGAGGCAGACGCCATCCTCGCTCAGCAGTTCCTTCACCTTGTCGAAGAATTCCGGATAGTGATTTACGCCGACATGCTCGAACATGCCGACCGAGACAATGCGGTCATAGGTTCCGGTCTCCTCGCGGTAATCGCGAAGATGAAAGCGGACCTTGCCGGACAGACCGGCCTTGGCCGTGCGGCGTTTCGCGGTTTTCAGCTGTTTTTGCGACAGAGTGAGCCCGGTGACCTCGCCACCCCCGGCACGGGCCAGAAAATGCGCCAATCCACCCCATCCCGAACCGATGTCGAGAATTTTCTGGTCCGGCTCAAGAAGCAGCTTCGCCGCCAGGTGGCGCTGCTTGTTGACCTGCGCCGTTTCAAGATCGTCGTCCGGCGTCTGGAAATAGGCACAGGAATATTGCCGGTCCTGATCGAGGAACAGGTCGTACAGCCGGTCCGGCAGGTCGTAGTGATGGGCCACGCGAATCCGCGACCGGCTGACCGGATTGTATTGCTGGAACCGGCGCCACAGCCAGCAAAGCCGGTCATAGAGGGTATACAAAGGAAGGGTCTGGCCGAACTCCAGATTGGATGTCACCACCTCCATGAAGTCCGGAAGCGTGCCCTTTTCGATGGTCAGGGTGCCGTCCATATAGGCTTCGCCGAGATACAGGTTGGGATTTACAAGCAGCTTGTAATGCAAGGCGCGATCATGGAGCCGAATGGTAACTTCCGGCCCCGGACGCCCGGAGAAAGTATGCTGCTTGCCATCAGCGTCAATCACCTTGAGGGTGCCGACACGAACCGTGCGTTCAAGTAAACGAGACAGTAACATTTCGGGTTCCTTTCCTGTTTGATCGCTTCAGTCGAGAGGACGATCTCCGGCTGACCGGGCGTCCCTATCTCATGGCTCCGTACCGGTTCCCGATTTCATCGCGAAGAAGTTGTAAAGCGGCCCAAAAATGAGCGCGATGTACCAGCCGTAGGCGAACGACTCGACGAGACCGAGGAAAAAGCTGGGCCAGCTGATCCAGGTGAAACCTGGCAGGAGCGGCGCCCAGATCGGGTTCATCGCCAAGGCCGGGAACCAGAGGTCGAACAGTACACACAACACGAATGTCAGTGCAAAAAACGTCCCCAGACTCATGCCCAGAGCCACGACCGGGACACGTGGAGCGCTGCGCACGGGCAGCGGCGTGCCGATGCGGCCATGTTGCTCAAAGGCGGTCGTGGTCTCACGCATGGGAGTGCTCCAGCTTTTGTTGACCGGGGTCACTGACAGCGACGTACTGACCAGGCGCGGCCTCGAACACCTCGCGGCATTCGCGGGAGCAGAAATAATAGACGTTACCGGCGTAGACACTGGGCTTCGCCTTGTCGGTGGCCACCGTCTTGCCGCAGACCGGATCGATGTCCTTCACCGGCGGCACCCAGCGAATTTCGGGACCGCCGGCATTCCCGGCCACGTTTCGGGTCTGCTCGCCGCCATGACCTTTTCCCATTATATGCGCGCCGCAGCCGAAACGCATCATCAAGAAGATGAGACCGGCCCACACGGCGAAATAAATCAGCGCTTCCATTGCAACCTCCGTTCTTCCCGCTTCGCCATCCGTTCCCGCCGCCGTAATCCTTCAAAAGCGAGGGGGCTGAACCCGTGGCGGCCGGTTTCATGCCCGGCCACCCGCCGGCCGGCCGTTCCCTCGCGCATGGCCTCCATCAGACCTTCCACCTCTTGTCTCGTGACGCCGTCACGGGCCATCATCGTCTGGACGATCGGGTCGGCCAGCATCTCCTGAAGCGAGAGCTCTGCGGAGGCTGTCGTAAAATCCGTCATTGCTTGTTCTCTCCCTTTTGTATCTCGCCGGTCCCCGGGCCCGTGCGGCGCTAACTCTTCGCACCGGAGGGAGGTTCGCTCCGGCTGGTTTTCAATCCGTCGGGTGCGGCCCCATGAGCGGATGCTCCGGGTTTAACGCGGCCCGGCCGCGCCGCCCGCTTCGCGCCAGGAGCGCCGGTGCGGCGACCGCACTCTCATGCGCCATCGCCCTTTCGTGAATTTTTCCCAAGATGGTGGCGGCGGCCGAAAACGGCGGCCCGCCCGCTCTGGCAAGCGCTTCCGCTCCGGCTATCGCGGCCTGTTCCGATGTGCCAATCTGTCTCATGGGGCTGCCTCTTGCTTGGTGTCCTTGTGCACCTTCCATGTAGTCATCGCGCGTAACGGGTCGATCACGGGAAGCGCGGCATTTGGTAACGGACTGTCACAAGTTCGGCGCCGGTTACGGTTCGTTACAAATTTCTTCGCGATCACGGCTTCCACGGGAGATATGTTTGCCCCCATGAGCGCACCGGACGCAGGAAACAAGGCTCACTTGCTTGTCGTCGACGACGATCACGAGATACGCGATCTGCTTGGCCGGTTTCTGACCAGGCACGGCTACAGGGTCACGACGGCGCGGGACGGCAAGGAGATGCGGCGGGCCCTTTCGGACTGGCACATCGATCTGATCGTCCTGGACCTGATGCTGCCCGGAGAGGACGGCCTGTCACTGTGCCGGGACTTGCGGGCCAAGTCGCAAATTCCCGTTATCATGCTGACGATGATGGGCGAGGAGACTGACCGGATCATCGGCCTCGAAATGGGGGCCGACGACTATCTCCCCAAACCGTTCAATCCGCGCGAGTTGCTGGCGCGCATGAAAGCGGTGCTTCGCCGGTCCCAGAGCGCCGCCGCCGCACCGGCGGCGGGCGGGCGGAGAATTCTGTGTTTCTCCGGCTGGAAGCTTGATCTGGGTCTGCGCCGTCTGGAATCTCCGCGCCAACTGATCGTGGATCTCAGCGCCGGAGAGTTCGATCTCCTGGCCGCCTTCGCCGAGCACCCGCAGCGGGTGCTTAACCGGGACCAGCTCCTGGACCTGACCCATGGACGCACCGAAGCGCCGTTCGAACGGAGTATCGACATGCAGGTGAGCCGTCTGCGCCACAAGATCGAGAAGAACCCCAAGGAACCCGAACTGATCAAGACCGTGCGCGGCGGAGGCTATATTTTCACGGGGAGTGTGACACAGGATGAGACGGCTGATACCTGACACCATAGCCGCCAGAACCCTGCTGGTTCTGCTCATCGGGCTGACCGTGTCGCACCTGCTGAGCGTCGCGCTGTATTTCAACGATCGCACGAGCGCGCTCCTGTTCACGATCGGGAAGCAGACCGGGGAGCGGATCACGTCCATCCAGCGCCTCGTCGAGAATGCGCCTCAAGCCGAACGGCGGCGGATCGTCGAACACGCGGATCATCCCAGGCTCCACGTCGCCTGGAGCCAGGAAAGCACCATAGAGGCCCACCCGGACAAAGGCTGGCAATCCGACGTGCTCCTCGACGCCCTGGTTGCGCATCTCAACGCCGGCGGGGGGCAGATTTTCAGGCTGCGCTACTCGGACGGGGCCATGACCGGTGCGTGGCAGGAGCACATGCGCAAAAAACCCAAGGCGGTGAAACCCGGTCAGACGCTGATGGTGTCCCTCCGGTTAAGCGATGGGAGCTGGCTGAACTTCGCCGCGCCGATCGAGCCGCCCAAGTCTTTCTGGTCGCTTCGTTTTGTCCTCTCGATGGGGATCATGCTGCTGGGGGTGGGCATTTTGTCGACCTTGGTCGTGCGCCATCTGACCAGACCGCTCGGGACATTTGCGCGCGCGGCACATCGGCTCGGGACCGATGTCAAGGCGCCCCCGATACCGGAAAAGGGCCCGGCCGAAGTGCGCCAGGCCATACGGGCGTTCAACGAGATGCAGGGCCGGCTCCGGCGTTTCATCGAGGACCGGACGCAGATGCTGGCGGCCATTTCCCACGACCTGGGCACGCCGATAACGCGTCTGCGGCTGCGCGCCGAATTCATAGAGGACGAGGACCAGCAGGAGAAGATGCTCGCCGATCTCGACGACATGGAAAAGATGGTGTCTTCGGCCCTGTCGTTCGCACGGGACGAGGCCACCAGCGAACCCCACGCGATGGTCGATCTCAGAACTCTGCTCCAGCGTGTCTGCGACGACACGGCTGACGCCGGGCATGCGGTCACGCTGGACATCGGCGATAATGCGGTGCCCTTTGCCTGCCGGTCTGTCGCGCTGCGCCGCGCGCTGAGCAATCTCATCGGCAACGCCGTCAAATACGGGCGCCGGGCCCGCGTGTCGCTGGCGGAACAGGACGACGCCATTGTGATCACAATCGACGATGACGGGCCGGGCATCCCCGAAGACCGCCTGGAGGATGTATTCAAGCCCTTCCGCCGGCTTGAGGAATCGCGCAGCCGGGAGACCGGCGGTACGGGCCTCGGCCTGACCGTCGCGCGAACAATCGTCCGCGCGCATGGCGGCGGCATTGCGCTGAGCAACCGCGACGGGGGCGGCCTGAGCGTGGAAGTGAAGCTCCCCCGCTAGTGCGTATCACCGATAAGCATGTCCCCGCGAAGGCGGGGATGGGAACCGGTTATCGGAAAAATGATATGCATAAACAAAAGGTTAGATCGCGGTTTTGATTCCATCAAAACATGAAGCGATCTAGGGACGGATATTCTGCGTGGAGATAAACACCGAAAGCGCTTACGCCTTCTGCAGCAACTCTCGCAGCTCCTTCAGCGAGGCCCGCACTGCGCGATTTCCGGCGGCAATACAGACCCGTTTTTGGGAAAATTCCAATATATCTATTGCGAACGGAAATTGCGGCTTAACAACGAAGTCAGCCTCCCTGAAGCGCAGGCGGGCATGTTCATGTGAACAGATGTCCATGGCCCTCAACATCGCCTGGACGCCGTTTGAGGGAGGGCGAGGATCGATTTGCTGCTGGACATCGACGGCAACGACCACATCGATATCCGACCCCCTGGCCACGTCGATGGGAGCCAGGTCCGCATAGCACCCGTCCGCAAGCAAACCCTCGTCGTGAGACAGGGGCGGCAACAGGCCGGCTAGCGCTGCGCTGGCATATGCGGCCCTGGCCGCATTCCCGCGCCGGAGGACAACCCGCCGGCCCCGGCACAGGTCCGTGGCGACGGTTGCGACACGAATATGTCCATCTTCCAGCCGACGCCCCAGAGTCAGGCTGTCCAGAAGGGATCGCCCCCATTCCAGGGTGCGGGCGCCCACGCCCCAGCCCAGAACCATGTCCTGCAGCATTCGCTCCGATGCCAACAGCGCCCGAATACGCTCTTTGAAGTTGCCGCTGGAAGCTTTGGGAGGTTCCGGAAATCCCTGGGTGTCCATGTTCACCAAGGCCCTGTACCAATCCGGATTCAGGGCGTAGGTCACCGCTACAACCGCGCCCATGGACACGCCCACAACCGCGCTCGGGCGAAAACCGTAATGCTCAACCGCCCGCAGCACTCCGGCATGTGCCAGGCCCCGAGCGCCGCCGCCGGCCAGGACCAGGGCAAAGGGAACATGCGCTTTCGGACTCAAAACAACCTCGCCTTGTGTTGTTTTTTCCGGTCTGTGGGGCCAAGGCTACTCTAGAGGCCGGCAGGCCACAAGGAACCGGAGCGCTCTTGGTTTTGTTTATGCGTATCAATTTCCGATAACCGGTTTCCACTTATCGGTCTTATCGGCGATACGCACCAGCTTCGGTCTCATTGCAAAAACTGGTAGGCGCACGGGGACTCGAACCCCGGACCCGCTGATTAAGAGTCAGCTGCTCTGCCAACTGAGCTATGCGCCTGTAATGTTGAAAGGGAGGTCTTCGCTCCCCTGCCGCTTCGCTATATGAGGGACCGCCAGATATGCTCCCACGCCTCTCCCATATCACCGTCACCGCAAGGCTGTCCAGATGGCCGCCGGGAACCGGATCAGATCACGCCGATCTCGTGCGGCCGGAACCTGGTCCTGCGGTGCATATGGGCGTTGAGCACAAGGCCGAAACCAAACATCAGCGTAATCATCGAGGTGCCGCCGTAAGAGACAAGCGGCAGCGGCACGCCAACGACGGGCACGAGCCCCATGACCATGGCGACATTGATGAAGACATAAACGAACATGGTGATCCCGACGCCGGCGGCGACAAGACGTGCGAACTGGGTCTGGCAGCGCAGCGCCATATAAACGATAGACATCAGCACAAGAAGATAGAGCGCCAGCAGGCCCAGCGACCCGACAAAACCCATTTCCTCCGCGAACATGGTGAAAATGAAATCCGTGTGTTTTTCGGGCAGGAAGTTCAACTGGCTCTGTGTTCCCTGCATATAGCCCTTGCCGGTGACGCCGCCCGAGCCCAGGGCAATCTTCGACTGAAGGATATGGTACCCCGCACCCAGAGGATCCTTGTCCGGATCGAAGAAGGTCATCACCCGCGCTTTCTGATAGTCGTATAATGAATTCCACGCGAATGGCAGCGCGCCCAGCACGCCGGCGATGCCGAACACAAAATAAATCCAGCTCGCGCCGGCAAGAAACAGCAGCCCGCCGCCAACCGCGGCGAACAGCACCGCGGTGCCCAGATCGGGCTGCAACACCACCAGCACCACCGGAACGGCGATCATGACAACCGGCACAATCAGCGCCAGCGGGTTCGATATATGTTTGGGTGGAAGCCATTCGTAATAGCGCGCCAGGGCCAGAACCAAAGCAACCTTCATGAGTTCCGCGGGCTGCACGCTGACGCTGCCCACATTCAGCCAGCGCTGGGCGCCGCCGATTTCAACGCCCAGAACCGGAACCATCACGAGCAGCGCCAGCGCCAGCAGATACACCGGATAGGCCAGCCGCACCCACACCCTGACGTCGGTCAGCG
>BDTT01000032.1 GCA_002897995.1 bacterium BMS3Bbin10
AGTGCTGGTGCTAGCCGGCGCCGGGACGCTCATCGGGCTTGGCCTCGGCGCGCTCCTGCCGCTCGGCGTGGCGGCGTATGGCGCCGGGGCGCTGCCCATTCAGCTCGCCCTCGAACCCCAGCCCTTCGCGCTTCTTCTGGCCAGCCTGTACGGGATACTGACGGCGCTGATGTTCGTCTTCTGGCCGCTTGGGCAGGCGCGGGATCTGTCCGCCGCCCTTTTGCTGAGGCAGCTTGTGTCGAGCGAACCGGCCCGGCCCCGCAAGGTCTATCTGGCGGCCAGCGCGCTCTGCGCGCTGGCGCTGGCGGGCGTTGCGATTGCGTCGGCCGACGCCCGGCTGCTGGCGGTTCTGGCGGTGGCCGGGCTGGCGGTGGTGTTCTGCCTGTTTCTCGGCCTCGGCGCGCTCATCGAAAAAGCGGCGCGCCGCCTGCCCCGCCCGCGCAACACAACGCTCGCCCTGGCGCGCGCCTCGCTCGCCGGTCCGGGCGGTCTGGCGCGGCCGGTGGCCCTGTCCCTTGGCGCAAGTCTGTCCCTGCTCTCCGCCGTGGCGCTGGTCAACGCGTCCCTGAGAGAGGAATTCGAGACCACCATCCCGTCGGAGGCGCCGAGCTATTTCATGCTTGATGTGGGCAAGGACGAGGTGAGCACGCTTGAGGCGATCGTGCGCCGTCATGAGCCGAAAACGCAGATCGGCAGCGCACCCATGCTGCGCGGACGCATCATTCGGCTGAGAGGCAAGCGCCCAAGCGAACTCAAATCCGCGCCCGGCCATGAATGGGTGCTGCATGGCGACCGGGGCCTGAGCTATTCCGACGTCCTTCCCGAAGGATCGACGCTGGTGGAGGGCGCGTGGTGGGCCAGGGACTATAACGGCCCGCCGCTGGTCTCGTTCGAGGCCGAGATCGCAAAAGGTCTCGGACTGAAGATCGGCGACACCATCACGGTCAATATCCTGGGGCGCAACGTCACCGCCAGAATCGCCAATCTGCGCAAGGTCGACTGGGATTCGCTGGCCATCAATTTCGTCATGGTGTTTTCGCCCAATACGCTTCTGGGCGCTCCGCACAACGTGCTGGCGACGCTGACCCTGCCCGACGAAACGCGCGAGGCGCGCGAGGGGCCGATGATCCAGGAGCTTTCGGAGGTGCTGCCCAACATCACCGCGCTCAGGGTGCGCGACGCCATCAATGCGTTCCGGGAGGTCGCCGAAAAGGTCATGGCCGCCATTCAGGCCTCGGGCGGCATCACGCTGCTGGCCGGCGCCATCGTGCTTGCCGGAGGCCTGTCCACGGCGCAGCGCCGGCGCATCCGCGATGCGGTCATTTTCAAGACGCTGGGGGCGACGCGGGCGCGGATATTGAGCGCCCATTTCATCGAATATGGCGTGCTGGCGCTGATCACCGGTATATTCGCGGCGGTGCTGGGGACATTGGGCGCATGGCTGGTGGTTACGCTGGCGATGGATGCGAGCTTCAGCTTTTCACTCTCCGCCATCCTCACCGCCATCGCGCTCGCCACGGGACTGGTTCTCGCCTTCGGCGCGTTCGCGACCTGGCGGGTGCTGGGCGCGAAGGCGGCGGCCCATTTGCGCAAGCAGTGAGGCGGAATTCCCCCGGGGTCCATGCTCGATCGCGAAAACCGGCGATCATGTTTGTCCATGGGGGGGCAATATCGAATTCGGGGAGGCTTTCATGCCTGAGACCAGACACGCGAGGTTTATGCCAAACCTGATTTTCGATGTCGGCATGCACAAGGGCGAGGATGCGGAGTTTTACCTCAAAAAGGGCTTCGACGTGGTTGCGTTCGAAGCCCATCCCGATCTGATCGCATCGGCCAGGGCGTCACTGGCCCGGTTCACGGATGAAAAGCGCCTGCGAATTGTCGAGGGCGCCATCACTCCCGATCCGGGCGCGGATTTCATTGTCTTCTACCAATACGCGGATCGCACGAAATGGGGAACGATTGAGCCGGAAGTCGTTCAGTCAAGCGCCAAGCGCGCCGAGGGTGCGGTGGAAATCAGGGTGCCGACGATCGATTTCGCCTCCGTTATCCAGGAGGTGGGCATTCCGTATTACATGAAGATCGATATCGAGGGCGCCGACATGCACTGTCTTGAGGTCCTGCGGCAATTTGACGCCAGGCCGGCATATCTGTCGATCGAGGCGATCGAGCAGAATATCGAAAACCAGAAACGGCAGATCAAATTATTGTGTGAACTGGGTTATGACCGGTTCAAAGCCGTTCAGCAGGCCAGGATGCATCGCAGGGTCCTGCCTGCGGATTCCTCGGAAGGGCAGGCCGTCGCGCACCGGTTCGCCAAGGGAACTTCGGGACCTTTTGGGAGCGATCTTGCCGGGCGATGGCGGACCGGTTCCGAGATATTGTCGGACTATGACGCGGTTTTCCGGCGGAATCGGCGGTTCACGGAATCGGTCCTTTGGAAAAGCGCCCTGTTGCGAAAACCGGTCAGGCGCGCCATCGAGTGGGTCGCCGGCACGACAATTCCGGGATGGTACGATACCCACGCAAGACACCGCGATTTTCAGGCGCGGTAAAATAGCAGATCCTTAATGATGTGTTTCGCGCAGGCTTGCGCTTTCGCCCCGGAATCACCATATTAGCACCCAAAATCAGGATTATGGCCTGACAGAAATTTTCAGCAATCTCAGAGGATCTTCAAAAAATGGCGGAATTTGACAGACAAGGATATGCGCGCCCGACGAGTATCCCCGGCGCCGATGCATATGCCATCGACCAGGGTCTGCGCGCTTACATGCTCCGCGTCTACAACTATATGGCCGCGGGCGTCGCGATCACCGGCGTCGTGGCCTACGTCACCTACATGATGGCCGTGGTTCAGACTTCGGCCGGGCCGCAACTCACCGGTTTCGGCAATATGATTTTCAACAGCCCGCTGAAATGGGTTGTGATGCTCGCCCCGCTCGGCATGGTGTTTTTCCTCTCCGCGCGCATCAACAAGATGAGCGTCAGCGCAGCGCAAACGACCTTCTGGGCCTTCGCCGCGCTCATGGGCCTGTCGCTCGCTTCGATTTTCATGGTCTATGCGGGGGGCTCGATCGCCCGCGTCTTCTTCATCTCCGCGGCGGCCTTCGGCGGCCTCAGCCTTTACGGCTACACCACGAAGAAGGACCTGTCGGGCTGGGGATCGTTCCTCATCATGGGCCTGATCGGCATCATCATCGCCTCGATCGTGAACATCTTCCTCGCCTCTTCGGCGATGCAGTTCGCCATCTCGGTGATCGGCGTGCTCGTGTTTGCCGGCCTCACCGCCTACGACACCCAGCAGATCAAGGAAATGTACTATGTGGGTGACGGCGAGGCGACGATGGGCAAGAAGGCCATCATGGGCGCGTTGCGCCTCTATCTCGACTTCATCAACCTGTTCCTGATGCTGCTCTCGCTGTTCGGCAACCGCGAATAGCCGCTTCGCACAGGCATGAAATTCAAACGGGCTCCGGGCTTGATCTCCGGGGCCCGTTTTGTATTTGCGGACCCGCCGGTTTCCGCTAGAGCGGTTCCGTCTTTGACGGAATCGCTCCGGATTTTTTTCGCTCACGACCTATCCGCGCTTCGCGCGGGTCTGCGCGGGCGCGGCGCATAAGCGCCGGGCCGCGGTCGCGGCCTTACCGTTTCTGCATAAGAACAGAAACGGTCTAGGTTTTCTTCGTCTTCCGGGGAATGAGGCGGGGGCCATGGCGCCGGGCAATGTAATAATCCGGGACTGTGTGGACGCGGGCTGCCCTTGCCTTGTGGCGGAAGCTCTCATGATTGAAAAAGGCTTATGCCGGCACCAGCCGCAATCGCCGGTCTATCACCCGCAGCACTTTTTTCAGATCATGGCCGCGCTTGAGGATCAGGCCGGTCGGCGCGATCACGGAGTAAGCGCCCTGACGCCGCGCAAGACGCGGGTCCTTTTCAATCCGGTATAGAGGATACTCGCTGGCGCGGCGAAAGACGGAAAAGACGGCCTTTTCGCGATGCATGTCGATGGCGTAATCGCGCCATTCGCCTTCCGCGACCTTGCGGCCATACATGCCCAGCAGCTGTTCGAGTTCGCCGCGGTCGAATGAAATGGGCCCGGGCTTCGGGCGGCCGGTACGCGGTGTTTGCGGCACGGAGGTGCGAGAGGACCTGTCCGTGCGCCGCAGAACTATGGGTTCACTGTCGCTCAATGGGCGCCTCCTGACGTGACAGTTGTTGCAGGCAATATAATTCCCATCCCGCGCGCAGAATGCAAGTCTCTCAAATCATTACACATTTGCAATAATTTGAAACATAAATCACAGTTCTGCCCAAGTTCAGCCCTTGCGATGCCGTAAACGAAGGTATTATACCGGTATTGTCTCTTGGTCTGGTTCCGGTTGGGACTTCGGAATCTCAGCCCCCCAGCCCCCCCGGGGTCTTCTCTTCGGATCAGGCCGCCTTCCGGGTTTCAGTGTATTCCTGGAGGGAGTGAGAGATAATCAGGGCGGGCCGGGCATTGTCCCGGCCCGCTTTTTTGCATTCGGATATTCTGTTATTGAACGCCCTGATTCTGGTCACGGCGAAGCCCGCCGTTGCGCCACCGCATATCAGGGGTCGAGACATGGCGAAAGACAACAGCACTGACGCATCGAACAGGGCATCGGGCGCCGGGGACGCGGACACGCAATTCGGCTTTCAGGCCGAAGTGGCCCGGTTGCTCCAGATCATGGTCCACTCGGTTTATTCGGAGCGGGAAATATTTCTGCGCGAGCTGATCTCCAATGGCGCCGACGCCTGCGACAGGCTGCGCTATGCCGCGATCACCTCGCCCGGCCTTCTCAGCCACGACCCGGACCTGCGGCTGACGCTCAGCGTCGATGCGCAGGCCCGGACGCTGTCCATCGCCGACAACGGCATCGGCATGAGCCGGGCGGAGCTGATTGCCAATCTGGGAACCATCGCGCGTTCGGGAACCAGGGCCTTTCTGGAGGCGGCGGAAAAGAAGGGGGGCGGGGAACTTTCCGCCATCGGCCAGTTCGGCGTCGGGTTTTATTCCGCCTTCATGGTGGCCGACCGGGTCGACGTTCTGAGCCGCAAGGCCGGCTCGAAGTCGGTCCATCTGTGGCGTTCGGACGGCATGAACGGCTTCGATCTCACCAAGGCGCCCAAGGAGCAGGCCGGTTCGCTGGCGCGCGGAACGATTGTAACGCTCCACCTCAAGGACGATGCGCTGGACTATCTCAAGGAAGAAGAGCTGGCGCGGATCGTGCGCGCCTATTCCGATCACATTCCCTTCCGGATCGATTTCCTCTCCCGGCATGACGGCAAGGAAGAGCGCCGCCAGCTCAACACCGCGAGCGCCCTCTGGACGAGGCCGAAATCGGAGATTTCCGAAGATCAGTACAAGGAATTCTACCACCATGCCGGCGGGCTGTTCGATACGCCCGCGCTCACCATCCACTACAAGGCGGAAGGGCGGCACGACTATAATGTGCTGCTGTTCGTGCCCACGATGGCGCCCTTTGATCTTTATGATCCATCCCGGGCCGGCAGGGTGCGGCTGTATGTGCGGCGCGTCTTCATCACCGACGATGCGGATATCCTTCCCGGTTACCTGCGCTTCATGCGCGGGGTTATCGATTCGCAGGACATCCCGCTGAACATCTCCCGTGAGATGCTGCAGAAAAATCCGATCGCCGCCGCGATCCGCAAGGCCGTCACCAACCGGGTGCTGTCCGAAATCAAGGCGCTGGCGGACAAGGACAAGGAGAAGTTCGAGGCCCTGTGGACCAGCTTCGGGGCGGTTCTGAAGGAAGGGCTTTATGAGGATATGGAGCGGCGCGACGCGCTGTTCGAAATCGCTCGCTTTCAAACCTCGAAAGGCGAGGGGTGGCGCTCTCTGGCCGACTATGTGGCCGATCTGCGGCCGGGCCAGACCGCGATCTATTATCTGGCCGGGGACTCGATCGATCAGTTGCGGGGCAGCCCGCAGCTCGAGGGATTCGCGGCGCGCGGGCTGGAGGTGCTGCTGCTGGCCGATCCGGTTGACAATTTCTGGGTGACGACGGCGCTCGGCTTCGACGGCAAGCCGTTCCAGTCCATTACGCAGGGGTCGGTCGATCTCTCGGCAATTCCGCTGCTGGAAGAAAAAGCGAAAAAGAAAAAGGCCGCGGAAGAGACCGCGCCCGAGGACGCGAAGCTCGTCGAGCGGTTGAAGTCGCTGTTTGCCGATGAGCTGAGCGATGTGCGGGTGTCCTCCCGCCTTGTCGACAGCCCGGCCTGCCTGGTGGCGCCGGAAGGCGGACCGGACAGGGGTCTTGGAAAATTCCTCGAAAACCGGCCGGGCGGAGGAAGCGTATCCCCGATCCTGGAAATCAATCCGTCCCATTCCCTGGTGCGCGCACTTGCCGCAGAGGGCAAAGGCGAGGGCAAGGGCAAGGCGTCATCGGATTTTGACGATCTCGCCTGGCTGCTGCTCGATCAGGCGCGCATACTCGAGGGCGCGGCCCCGGGCGATCCGGCCAGGTTCGCGGAGCGCATGAACAAATTCGTGCTCGGCGGCTTGAAATAAACAAGCCCTCAAACAGCGAAGCGGTAGGGCAAATATACAAGTCCTCAAGCAGCGAAGCGGTAGGACAAATAGACAAGTCCTCAAGCAGCGAAGCGGTGGGAATTATCACCTTAACGAAGCAAAACAGTGCCCCACCGCGAAAATCAAGCTAAGGACAGGGAAGTCGAGATTACCCCGGAAATGGTTGAACGGGCGCGTATCGTTCTTATGGAGAGCGGGTTACTGTCAGAGGGGACGGAACATTCGAGCCAGTTTGCTCCGGGTCCGCACGATGATCTTGTTCGTGATCTGGCGAGGGACGTTTTGGTGGCTTCACTGGCTCGGCAATCAGATTGATTCCGATACGTTTGCATCTCTTTTCCAAGCTCTCGAAAGTCGTTCGCCAGCTTCTGAATATCGGCCAGCTCCCATTTCTCAAAAGCGTCAGTGCCGTGATGATGGTGAAAATGGTAAAATGGAATAAATCGAGTTGTTGTCGGGTTGCTGCCAACACTTTCCTGTATAATCTGTCCGTGGGCCAATTTGTTTCGCTTGGGCCTTAAATTTCTCAGTCGTTTTCGGAATTTTGTCCATTTCTCCTTAACATCGGGGTGATCTCGATAAGTCATCAATAGGGCGGCTTGGGTTACGTCAATCTGTACCTCATAGCTGTGTATTGCGGCGAAGGCTGCGGACGCGGCGGCACCGTCCCTGGCTTTTATGGATTGCCCGAATATGAGAGAAAGCGCGCCTTCAATTATGCCCCACCGGCTCATCGCGAGGCCCAATGCCTGTTGCATCTCGATCATTTCGGTCTCATGTTTTGATTTTGACGGACAGGTCATGACAAGCACCAAGGGCAAAAAGAAGCGGAAGCTGAAAGAGGCAGCGTCTGTCGAGGTTCACGACGACGCTTGGAAGCGATTCGAATCAACGGTGAAAGATATTGTACCGGGCAAACCGAACGCTAAGAAGGGAAAGGCGGACGCCGGTGGAAAACCCGCGCCCGCCACTCAGTCATCCAATCAGAGTGATTAACTCGCGCAAGACGCGCAGGATTGCCGATATAGCATCGGCAATCACCTTGGCGGACGCGAGCCACTTGCCCAAACGGGACATGGCATTGCTCCTAAGATTCGGAGTTTCTGGATGGGTGAAAGCAGTTGACGATTCTGCCAGCGGCGTCCGCGAAGCGCCTTTTTTACGTCTTAACGCAGGTATTATCAGCTTAGGCCGGAATTCTTAATTTGGAGTTACATTACATTTGTATGACATGAGCCGCCACCGGCCAGCCGGGTTACGAACCCCGACTTAGAAGGTAAAGCAGAGTTGTTCTGGAGCATCGGTAAAACTGAGGGGACGCCAATGGGTTCGGACATGAACCCGCTTGTCGCCTCTAAAACATGAATACCCACGTACCAGAACTTGCTTCCACCTCCTGACGCTCATGGTCATTAGGTGGTTTCCTTTTGTTCCAAACGGGTGAAGGCCCGTCGCTCCAGCCAGCAAGTATGTGCTGGCCGTGCCTCGTGGTAAGCCCATCCCGAATTTCTGGGTGGTGGAACAGAAAACGCCGGTGGCGACTCACTTCAAAGCGTATGTGAATGAAGCAGTGGCGGCTATTCGTTTAGCCGCTTCCTCCATCTGAGGAAGCGCCGCGCCTTGTGTTTAGGCGTTCGCGGTTGCGTCAGTCCGCCGATAAGTGAGGCGCTTTCCAACGATGCCTTTTGCGGCAAGAACCGTGCGTTCCATATCGTCAATGTCGCGGGTGTTGTAGCGGAAATCGAACTCGCCAAGATAGCGCTTCAAGTGCTGCTGGCTGACATGCTGATAGATGCCGGTGATGCCGCGCTTGAGGATCGAGAAATACCCTTCAACCGTGTTGGTGTGCCAGAAGGTGCCGCGTACATACTGGTCGATTGAGTGATTGACCGAGCCGTGCCCGGCGAACTCCTTGCCAACGCGCTTGTAGACACCCGCCTCATCGGTCATCAGATAGGACTTGCGGTCAACCTGTGAAACTAGGATCGGGCGAAGGTTGTTGCGGCTGACGGACGGGACATGGAATGAGCGGACCTTGCCCCCGCGTTCGACCAGAGACACGACAGGCTCTTTCGTGGGGATGGGCGCGCCGCGCTTGGCGTTCTTTGCCTTGCCGCCCACAAGGGTCTCGTCGGCTTCGACGACCTTGTTCTGACCACCCAGAGCGTCGGGGAGCGAGCCTTCGCGCATGGCCTCGCGTACACGGTGCATCATGAACCAAGCCGTCTTGTAGGGTAGCGCCAGCATGCGCCCCATCTGGGCCGTGCTCATGCCCTTCTTTGAGGCGCACAGCAGATAGACGGCCATGAGCCACTTGGTGAGCGGTATCTTGGAGCGCTCGAACAGCGTGCCCACGGTCACGGTGAACTGCTGGCGGCAATCGTTGCATTGGTGAAGGCCGGGGCGATGAGCCTTGCCTTGCAGGGGTGTAACGGTCACCGAACCACAATGGGGACAATGCGCGCCATCCGGCCAAATCTGGGCTTCAAGCCACTGGCGAGCCTTGGATTCGTCGTGGAATATAGGATTTGACAGATTGTTCATCGATAAAAGCCTTTTCCGTTACCAATATCAATATAGTAACGCAATGGTGCTTTTTCAAGGTGATAATTCCCGAAGCGGTAGGGCAAATATACAAGTCCTCAAACAGCGAAGCGGTAGGACAAATAAACAAGTCCTCAAACAGCGAAGCGGTAGGACAAACAAACAAGTCCTCAAGCAGCGCAGCGGTAGGACAAACAAACAAGTCCTCAAGCAGCGAAGCGGTAGGGCAAAATGAAAGAATCCCGGACGCCGGCGCGCCTTACCAGTTCTTGATCTCGACAGCGGCGAGGATGGGGCCCGCGGTATCCTGTTGCAGGAGCACCGTGCAGCCATCGGTCTCCTTGCTCTGCAGATGACGCTTCTGCAGCCTTATCGTCACTTTCTGGCCGGTCCATTGCCCGACCGGCGTCAGATTGCGCACGACCTGATGATAGGTGATGATCTTGCCGCGATTTTCGCCGCGGGAGATTTTCACCGGTATCGATTTCTTTACCAGAGCCAGCCAGATCGTGGCCGGTTTGACCCGCGTGTTGCTGGGCGCGGCCCCTACGGTAATGATAAGCGTATCGCCTCTGGTTTCCACCGAAAGCGGTATGCGGGCGTTTTTCAGCTTTTCCTTCGCCCTGGAGATCGCCTGCTCGATCGATGACGCCTGACTTCCCACAACGTGATAGGTGCCGTCGATTACCGCCTGCGGCGTATAGACCTGACCATCGCCGCGCGTTTTGGCATAGGCGCGCTGGCGCGCCGAAAAAACGGGACTGGCCAGCGTATCCTTCCAGCCGAGATAGTCCCAATAATCGACCGGGAGCGTCAGCGCGATGATATCGTTGCGCTTGGCCAGCTTTTTAAGAAGCCTGTCGGCGGGCGGGCACGAAGAGCAGCCCTGGCTGGTATAGAGCTCGATCACCGCCTTTGGCTGTTCCTGAGCGCCCGCGGGAAGGCTCGCGGCTGAGAAACCCGCCAGCACCGCCGCCGTCAGCGCTCCGAGCGCCGCTTTTCCCAGCAATCGAGACATCTGAATTCCTGTCCTGCGCAATTTTCCGCCCTGGATACCGGCGAGAATATCTGGAGTTCCTCAATCAATACCAGTAACGACTGGGTGAATTCTGCGGATGCTTCCCGCGCCGCGCCGGTTTCGCGCGATCAGGCGGTCTTGGCGAGATTGCGCAGGACATAGGGCAGGATCCCGCCATTACGGTAGTAGGCCAACTCGTCCTCGGTATCGATGCGGCAGAGCAGCGCGATCTGTTTGGCGCCGCCGTCGGCAAACTCGATTTTCGCGGTCAGGGTCTGGCGCGGCTCGATAGCGTCCAGTTCCTCGATGGTGACCTTTTCCTCGCCGGTAATGCCGAGGCTCCGCCATGACTGGCCGTCCTCGAACTGCAACGGCAGCACGCCCATGCCGATCAGGTTGGAGCGATGGATGCGCTCGAAGGACTCGACGATGACGGCGCGCACGCCGAGCAGCGCGGTTCCTTTCGCCGCCCAGTCGCGGCTGGAGCCGGTGCCGTATTCCTTGCCCCCGAAGACAACCAGCGGGACGCCCTCGGTTTTGTAGCGCATGGCCGCGTCATAAATCGAAGTGCGGTCTCGCGAGGGGTAATGCAAGGTGACGCCGCCTTCGGCGCCCGCGACCATCTGGTTCTTGATGCGGATATTCGCGAAGGTGCCGCGCATCATGACCTGATGGTTGCCCCGGCGTGCGCCATAGGAGTTGAAATCGACCGGGCGCACCTGATGCTCGACCAGGTAACTCCCGGCCGGTCCGTCGGCCTTGATGGCGCCCGCGGGCGAAATGTGGTCCGTGGTGATGGAGTCCCCGAACAGGCCGAGTATGCGCGCTTGGCTGATGTCGGCCACGGGTTCGGGTTCAAGTCCCATATTCTCGAAATAGGGCGGGTTTCTCACATAGGTCGAAAGTTCCGGCCAGTCATAGGTCTTGCCCGCCGCGCCGCCGATCTTCTGCCAGTGCTCGTCGCCCTTGAACACGTCCGCATAACGCGCGGCGAACATGTCCGGCGTCACGCTGGAGCGGATCAGCCCGGCGATCTCGGCTGTGGAGGGCCAGATATCCTTGAGAAATACAGGTTTTCCGTCCGCGTCCTCGCCAAGGGGGTCCTTCACCAGATTGACGTTGAGCGACCCGGCAATCGCGTAGGCGACAACCAGCGGCGGCGAGGCCAGCCAGTTCGCCTGCACATTGGGACTGATGCGCCCCTCGAAATTGCGGTTGCCCGACAGCACCGAGCAAGCCACCAGATTGTTTTTCTCGATTGTCTCGGAAATTTCCTCCGGCAGCGGTCCTGAATTGCCGATGCAGGTGGTGCAGCCATAACCGACCAGATTAAAGCCGAGCGCGTCGAGATCGCCCTGCAGTCCGGCTTTCTCAAGATAGTCGGTGACCACCTGGCTGCCCGGCGCAAGCGACGTGCGCACCCAGGGCTTGACAGTGAGGCCCCTGGCATGGGCGTTACGGGCGATGAGCCCGGCGGCGATCATCACGGCCGGGTTCGAGGTATTGGTGCATGACGTAATGGCGGCGATGACCACATCGCCATTGCCCAGATCATGGTTGCGCCCCTCGATGCCGGCGCGCTTGTGCGCTCCGCCCGAGCCGGCGAACTCGCTTTCCATGACCTTGGCGAAGCCCGCGGCGGCGTCTTTGAGCGCCACACGGTCCTGCGGGCGTTTGGGCCCGGCAATGGAGGGCTCGACGCCTGCCAGGTCCAGTTGCAGCGTGCCGGTGAATGCGGGGTCCGGCGTATCGCCGGCGCGCCACATGCCCTGCGCCCTGGCATAGGCTTCCACCAATGCGACCCGGTCCGCGTCGCGCCCGGTGGCTTTGAGATAGGCAAGTGTATCGGTGTCGACGGGGAAGAAGCCGCAGGTCGCGCCATATTCCGGCGCCATGTTGGCGATGGTCGCCTGGTCCTCGAGCGACAGATGATCGAGGCCCGGCCCGAAGAACTCGACGAATTTTCCGACGACGCCGCGCTTGCGCAGCATCTCGACAATGGTCAGCACCAAATCAGTTGCGGTGACGCCGTCCGGCAATGCGCCCTCAAGTTTGAACCCGATCACTTCGGGGATCAGCATCGAGATCGGCTGGCCCAGCATGGCGGCTTCCGCCTCAATGCCGCCCACGCCCCAGCCGAGCACGGACAATCCGTTGACCATGGTCGTGTGGCTGTCGGTGCCGACCAGCGTATCGGGATAGGCGTAAGTGATCTTTTTGCCGTCCTCGTCCACCTCTTTGGTCCACACGGTCCGGGACAGATATTCAAGATTGACCTGGTGGCAGATGCCGGTGCCGGGCGGCACCACGCGGAAATTCTCAAACGCTTCCGACCCCCAGCGCAGGAAGGAATAGCGCTCCTGATTGCGCTCATATTCCCTGTCGACATTGCGCTTGAACGCATCCCCGGTGCCGAAGAAATCGACCATCACCGAATGGTCGATCACCAGATCGACCGGCACCAGCGGATTAATTTTGGAAGGCTCGCCGCCCAGGGTCACCATCGCGTCGCGCATGGCCGCCAGATCGACGACGGCGGGCACGCCGGTGAAATCCTGCATCAGCACGCGCGCCGGGCGGTAGGCGATTTCATGTTTGGAAGATTTCGTCTCCAGCCACGCCGCGCAGGCGCGGATGTCATCGGCCGTAACCGATGTGCCGTCCTCGTGGCGCAACAGGTTTTCCAGCAGGACCTTCAGCGAGAAGGGGAGCTTCGATATGCCGTCGAGACCGTTTTTTTCGGCCTCGGTCAGCGAGAAATAATCATAAGAATTTCCGCCCGATTCCAGGGTGCGGCGGCAGTTGAAGCTGTCAAGTGACGGGGATAGTTGAGCGCTCACGGGGGCAACCTCCTGATGTTTTCAACCAGATCAAACCGCATTCAAAAGGCTCATTTAAACGCAGGAAAATTGATCAGTTTCTATAGGCTGTCCAGCGCCGCCGGTGCGCCGACGGAAGGTCAGATGTTCTCAATTGGGCGTACGGCGAAGCAATCATGGCCCCGAAAGTGCTGCCGTTTGGTCCGCGAAAGGAAACACCCCGTTTTTGCGCTGGCGACTTACAGGCTCTGACTTAGTATAACGCGGACGATCCCTCAAGGCTCCAGGCGTGTTCATCATTGCTTTTTGTGGAGAAATCGCGCAATTCCGGGTTTCCGTTTTGAACCGGTGGACAAGGCTTATGCAGCTTAACGTTCAAGACCTGGCCTGCGTGCGTGGCGGGCGGCGCGTGTTCGAGGGCGTCTCTATCCGCGTGAAGGCGCGTGGCGGCGTGGCGCTGACCGGGCCCAATGGCTCGGGAAAGTCGAGCCTGCTGCGCGTGCTCGCCGGATTCATCGCGCCGGCCGCGGGCACTCTGCATCTGGAAGGCGGCGACGACGAAACGCCGCTCGGCGCGCAATGCCACTATGTGGGGCATCTCAACGGGGTGAAGAATGCATTCACCCTGGCGGAGAATCTTGCCTTCTGGGCGGAATTTCTCGGCGGCGGGGATGTGGCCCATGCTTTGCGGGTCTTTGGATTGGAGGCCCTTGGCGACATACCCGCCGGGTTGCTGTCCGCCGGTCAGGCGCGGCGGCTGGGGCTGGCGCGGCTGGCGCTCGCGCCGCGGCCTCTCTGGCTGCTCGACGAACCCACCGTATCCCTCGATGCGGGCTCGCGGAAAATCCTCGCGAAAGTCATCAGGGAGCATATGAAAGGCGGCGGCATCGTCATCGTGGCCACCCATATGCCACTCGGGCTGAGGCTGGACCAGGAGTTGAAACTGGGCGCTTCGGTGAGGACTCCATGAAAGAATTCATCTCCCTTGTGCGGCGCGATCTGCGCCTTGCCCGGCGCGAGGGCGGCGCGATTACCACCGCGCTCGGCTTCTATCTGATTGTGGTGGCGATATTGCCGCTTGGCCTCGGCCCCGACCTCAACCTGCTTTCGCGCATCGCGCCGGGGGTCCTGTGGGTGGCGCTGCTGCTGGCGGCGCTGCTGTCCGCCGACCGTATTTTTCACAATGATCTTGAGGATGGATCGCTGGAGGTGATTGCGCTGGGGCCGCTTCCGCTGGAGCTGGTCGTCGCCGCCAAGTCCCTGGCGCACTGGATTTCCATCGGCATCCCGCTGGCCATCGCCGCGCCTGTTCTGGCCCTGCTTCTCAATCTTCCCGGCGACGCCTTCTGGGTGCTGTTTCTGACCATGATGACGGGCACCCCGGCCTTGAGCTTTCTCGGCGCCATCGGCGCGGCGCTGACGCTGGGGCTGCGCCGTGGCGGCCAGTTGCTGTCCCTGCTTATCCTGCCGCTCTATGTGCCGGTCCTCATTTTCGGGGTTGCCGCCATGAATGCGGTCATTACCGGTCCGGCGCCGTTTCTGTCGTCTTATCTGATTCTGCTGGCGCTCACCCTGGCGACGCTTGTCCTGGCGCCGATCGCCGCCGCGGCGGCGCTCAGGCTCAATTTGCAGTAATTGCGGCGAAGTGGTGAAGCGCGCCGGACGCGGCGTTCGCCGGAGCGATAGTTTGCCGCGCAATTGTGAACTCGGATTGTGTTTCATTTGAACGGAAAAGGCGCTAAATCAGGCCCATGACCGAAGTACAAGGCACTTTCAACCGGCTGGCCAACCCTACCCGCTTCCTGGCGCTTTCCGGGGCGGTTCTGCCATGGCTCACGGGGCTGACCGTCGCGCTGCTTCTCGTCGGGCTTTACCTCGCCTTTTTCGTGGCTCCGGAAGACTATCTGCAGGGGCAGACGGTGAAGATCATGTATATTCACGTGCCGTTCGCATGGATCGCCATGATGGGCTATTCGGTGATTACGGTCGCCAGCATCGGCTCCCTCATCTGGCGTCACCCCCTGGCCGACGTGGCGGCCAAGGCGGCGGCGCCCATCGGCGCCTGCTTCACCCTGCTGGCGCTGGTTACGGGGTCGCTCTGGGGCAAGCCCATGTGGGGCACCTACTGGGTGTGGGATGCCCGTCTCACCTCGGTCCTGCTGCTGCTGTTTCTCTATCTCGGGCTGATGGCCCTGTGGCAGGCGATCGAGGAGCCCTCGCGCGCGGGCCGCGCGGCGGCGATTCTGGCGCTTGTGGGGTCGGTCAATATTCCGGTTATCAAATTCTCCGTCGACTGGTGGAACACGCTGCATCAGCCCGCCTCCGTCGCGCGGCTTGACGGGCCCGCCATTCATCCCTCGATTCTGCTGCCCCTGCTGGTCATGGCCGCCGCTTTCACCTTCCTCTTTTTCGTGCTGCACCTGATGGCCATGCGAACGGAAATTCTGCGCCGGCGCGTACAGGTGCTGAGGCTCACCCAGGTCGCGGCCGCCGGCAGTGTGACGGGCGCGCGCGCATGAATACCGTGCTGAACCTCGGTCCGCATGCCGCCTATATCTGGGCCGCCTATGGCGCGTCGGCGCTGGTCCTGGGCGGATTGATCGGATGGATTCGTATTGACGCACGCCGGCAGATTCAATTGCTGGACGACCTGGAGGCAAGGGGAATACGCCGCCGTTCGGCGCGTTCCCCGGCGCGTAAACCCGCAAAGAGCGGCAAGGGAAGGTCACAATGAGCCGCAGTTCGCAAAGCCCCCGGGAATCCGGCGAGCGCCCATCCTGGCGCATGGGGTTGCCGTTCGTGGCGTTCATGGTGGTGGCGGCGCTGTTTTTCATAGAGCTGCTTACCGGCGACCCCTCGAAACTGCCCTCCGCGCTCATTGGCAAGAAGGTGCCCGCATTCGAATTGCCGCCGCTGGAGGGTCTTGTGAGAAAGGGCGCTCCGGTGGCGGGGTTCGCCACCGGCGATCTTGTAAAGGGACGCGTGAGCATCGTCAATTTCTGGGCGTCATGGTGCGTGCCCTGCCGCATCGAGCACCCGTTCCTCGTGCAATTGGCCGCGCAGAGCAAGGCGCCGCTCTACGGCATAAACTATAAGGACGGGACCGCGGGCGCGCGCCGGTTTCTCGGCCGCTTCGGAAATCCCTTTGTCGCGGTGGGCGTCGACGCGAACGGGACCTCCGCAATCGACTGGGGCGTCTACGGGATACCCGAGACTTTCATCGTCGGCGGCGACGGCACCATCCTCCACAAGCAGGTCGGGCCGATCAATGCGGATATAATCGCCAAGACGCTTCTGCCGCTGATCGAAAAGGCACGCGCGAACTAGATCGCTTCAGGTTTCGATTCCATCAAAACCGCGATCCAGCTTTTTGTATTTGCGTATCATTTGTCCGATAACCGGTTTCCATCCCCGCCTTCGCGGGGCATGCTTATCGGTGATACGCACTAGACTCTGGCTTTTATTGATTTCAGGCGGCGTTCCTGCCGTTGCCGGGCGCCATTGCGCGGACAATGACGGAGAGCGATTCCAGAAATTCTCCGCGTTTGGCCGGCGGAAGGGCCGCGAGCAGCCGCGTATCGGCCTGAACCGCCGCCGGCTCCGCCTCCTGCAATGCCTTGCGGCCTTCATTCGTCAGGGCGACGGAATAGATGCGGGCATCCTTTTTGGTGCGGCGGCGCGCGACCAGACTCTTGTTGAGCATCCGGCGAATGATGTCCGCCAGGGTCGAGCGGTCGATGCCGGTCCGCTCCACGATATCCGTCTGGCTCAGGCCCTCTTCGCGCGAAACCGTCAGCAGGACCGCGAACTGCCGGGGCGTCAGCCCGTCATGTATGACTTCCTTGGTGAACAGATCGCCGGCGCACTGGCCCGCGCGATGCAGCAGATGGATCGCCGAATGATTGAGTTCGTGCAGGTCGCCCTGGCTTTTACGCTGCATCGGACTACCCCCGGAATTTCAAGAAAATGCCCGGCCTCGCCGTGGCTCCTCGCCTTCCCCCATTCACGGATTAACTCGAGAAGCCCATGCCCAGTCCAGTCACGTTTGCTTGAATTTATGTGAAAAATACCGGTGAAAGCGCCCGGCGCGCATTGCCGGTGGCGGTCAGTCGCGCGGCTTGGCGTGCTTCTGCAGCAGACCGGCCTGCAAGGCGGCGAATATCAATGTGAGGGGCAAAAGCCCGAACACCTTGAAGCTCACCCAGGTGCTGGTGGAGAAATTGCGCCAGACCACCTCATTGAGGATTGCCAGAGCCACGAAGAACCCCGCCCACCGGTAGGTAAGCAGGCGCCAGCCCCCGTCATGCAGCTGGAACAGCTCTCCCATCACGCTTTTGAGAAACACGCGGTTGACGGCAAGCCCTCCCAGCAGGAGCCCGGCAAACAGGAAATAGATGATTGTCGGCTTGATCTTGATGAAGGTTTCATCCTGCAGGTAAATCGTCAGCCCGCCGAACACCAGGACGAAGACGGCCGTAATCAGCGGCATCTTGGCGAATTTGCCGGTGAGGATGCGCGAGGCGGCCAGAGCGGCGAGGATCGCCACCATGAAGACGGCGGTTGCGACGAAAATCCCGTAATAGGCATTGACGGTGAAGAACAGGATCAGCGGTCCCAGATCCAGCAGGAGGCGAAGCGCGGGATGCTCGCCGCCCTGCGTGGCGGTTCCGGGCTGCTTGGGTTCAGGACTCATGCGTCGATCTCCTCTTCGGCCCCGGCGATCGCGGCGGCAAAGTCATATGCGTCGAATGCGCGCAGGTCGTCGACCGTTTCGCCGACGCCGATGGCATGGATGGGCAGGGCAAACTTTTCGGCGATGGCGACGAGAATGCCGCCGCGCGCGGTGCCGTCGAGCTTGGTCATTATGATGCCCGTCACCCCGGCGATGTCCTGGAATGCCTGCGCCTGGGCGACCGCATTTTGTCCCGTCGTGGCGTCGAGAACGAGCAGCACCGAATGCGGCGCGCTTTCATCGATCTTCTTGACCACGCGCACGATCTTGGCCAGCTCCTCCATGAGGTCGGCCTTGTTTTGCAGGCGCCCGGCGGTGTCGATCAGCAGGACATCGGCGCCGCGCTCGCGCGCCTGCGTCAGCGCGTCATATGCGAGACCGGCGGCATCCGCCCCCACATTGCCCGAAACCACCGGCGCGCCGGTCCGCTCGCCCCAGATCTGCAGCTGATCGATCGCCGCCGCGCGGAAGGTATCTCCCGCCGCGATCACCACGCTTTTGCCTTCTTGCGCGAAGTGATGCGACAGCTTGCCGATGGTCGTTGTCTTGCCGGTGCCGTTGACGCCGACCACCAGGATCACATGGGGGCGGTTGGCGCTGTCCAGCGTGAGCGGCTGGGCCATGGGCTCCAGCACCTTGGCGACTTCCGCGCCCAGCACCGCGCGCACTTCCTCGGGCGCGATCTCGGTATTGTAGCGCCCGCGCGCGACTTCCTGCGTGATGCGCATGGCCATATCGACGCCGAGGTCGGCCTGAATGAGCGCGTCCTCAAGCTCCTGCAGCATCTCGGAGTCGAGTTTGCGCCTGGTGAAGATCGCCGTGATGTTTTCGGTGAGCTTGCCGGAGGTCTTGCTCAGGCCATCGCGCAGACGCGAGAACCAGCCCTTTGTCTTTTTTGGTTCCGCTTCGGTTTGGGGTTCGGGCGCGGGAGGCGCGGCAACTGCTTCTGCCGGTGCCATGTCCTCGGCGGCCGGTTTCTTTCGAGCGGGCTTTTTCGCCGCGGGCTTTTTCGCAGCCGGTTTCTTTGCAGCCGGTTTCTTTGCCGCCGGCGCTTTTTTGGCCGGCGCTTTTTTCGTCTTGGCGGCGGGCTTTTTAGCCGCAGCCTTGGCCTTTGGCTTCGGCTTGGGCTTTTCAGTCTCGGCTTTGGCCTCTTTCTCCGGCTCCTTCTCCTTGGACCCCAGGAGATTGCCGAGCAGCCGGTTGAAGAAGCCCGGCTTCTTGTCCTTGCTCATCGCAGCGCGGTTCCTTCCAGCACGCCATGGGCCTGGCCGGTCAGGCGCGCGCGGACGATATCGCCCGGATGCGCCGGGGCCCTCAGCGTGACCGGCGTAAAGTGCGGCGTGCGCCCCCGGGCGCCGGTTTCCATGAGCACGGGCTGCTCGGCGCCGATCTGGGCAAGCAGATGCCTCTCGAGCGCCTTTGTCCCTTCCGCCCTGAGCCGCGCCGCACGGGCCTTGATTGTCCCGGCCTTCACCTGCGGCATGCGCGCGGCGGGCGTGCCTTCGCGCGCCGAATAGGGAAAGACGTGCAAGTAAGTCAGTCCGCAGGCCTCGACGATGGAAAGCGTTTGCGCGAACATGTCATCGGTTTCGGTCGGGAAGCCGGCGATCAGATCCGCGCCGAACACCATGTCCGGGCGCAGGGCGCGAACAGCCTCGCAAAATTCTATCGTATCGGCGCGTGAGTGGCGCCGCTTCATGCGCTTCAGCGTCATGTCGTCGCCCGCCTGCACCGAGAGATGGAGATGGGGCATCAGCCGCTCTTCATGTGCAATCGCGTCGAACAGGTCAGCGTCCGCTTCAATCGAATCAATCGAGGACAGGCGCAGCCGGGCGAGGCCCGGAACCTGCTTCAAAATCTTCCTTGTCAGCCCGCCAAGGGAAAGCGTTCCGGACAGATCCGCGCCATAGGCGGTGATATCGACGCCGGTCAGCACGACCTCGCGCGTGCCGCCCTCCACGAGGGTGCGGATTTGCGCAATCACCTCGCGCGCGGGGACCGAGCGCGAGCGCCCGCGCGCGAAGGGAATGATGCAGAAGGTGCAGCGATGGTCGCAGCCGTTCTGGATTTGCACATAGGCGCGTGTGCGCGCGCCGAAGCCTTCGATCATATGTCCGGCCGTCTCGCGCACCGAGCCGATGTCATCGACGAGAATTTTCCCGCCGCCGCCGGTCGCCAGCGCGGCGAAGGTGCCGGGCTCCATCTTTTCGGAGTTGCCGATCACGGAATCGACTTCCGCCATCTCCGCGAACATTTCAGGCTTTAGCTGCGCCGCGCAGCCGGTGACGATGATCCTGGCATCGGCGTTTTCGCGCTTTGCCTTGCGGATGGCCTGGCGCGCCTGGCGCACGGCCTCGCCCGTGACCGCGCAGGTGTTGACGATAATCGCATTGCCGAGTTCGGCCCTGGCGGCGTGGGCGCGCATGACTTCGCTCTCGAACGCGTTCAGCCGGCAGCCGAAGGTCAGAATCTCGGGCGTGCTCATGCCACCGGTTCCTCGGCTATAAGGGCCGGGTCGAGGGTTGCTTCATATTCCAGCTCGCTCGGACCCGTCATAAGGATGTGGCCGTCGCTTTCGCGCCACTCCATTTGCAGCGGTCCGCCGGGCAAAGTCACCGTGACCTTTCTGCCCGTGAGCCCCTTGCGCGCGGCGGCGACGCTCACCGCGCAGGCGGCGGTGCCGCAGGCGCGCGTCAGCCCCACGCCGCGCTCCCAGGTCTTGAGCGTTATCGTGGCCGGAGAGGTGATATGGGCCAGTGAAATATTGGCGCGCTCGGGAAAAAGCGGGTGATTTTCCAGAACCGGCCCGATGCGGTCCAGATCATGGGCCCCGATATCATCGACCCAGAAGATGCAGTGCGGGTTGCCGATATTCACTACCGAAGGGGAATGCAGCACCGGATCGTCTATCGGCCCGACCTGCAACTCGATTGTACGGGTGTCGTGAAACTCTTCCGCGAGCGGGATTTCATCCCAGGCCAGGCGCGGCGCGCCCATATCGACCGTGACGGTGCCGTCGCCGTTGAGAGTGGCGCCGAGAACGCCGGCACTGGTCTCGATGGTAAGCGTGGCGCGCCCGAGTTCCCCGCTCAGCACGGCGGCGACGCAGCGCATGGCGTTGCCGCAGGCCTCGACCTCGCCGCCGTCGTGATTCCAGATGCGCATGAAGGCGTCGGCGCCCGCGGGCGAGGCCTCGATGGCGATCATCTGGTCGCAGCCCACGCCGTGCTCGCGGCCGGCGATGCGGCGCACTTCGCGCGCCGTGAAGCGGCGCGGATGGGCGCGCAGATCGAGCACGGCGAAATCATTGCCGAGACCGTTCATCTTGCGCAGGGGTATGGGCGCGTGGGTGCTCATGATTGCGTTATATGGGGATTGCTGCGCTGCGGCAATCGCGCTGCGCGGGTCCAGCGCGCGTTCCGCCCGGCGCGGCCGGCGACTCGCCGGTCAGGCGGTCTCCGGCGGCGGACGGATAAAATCTCCCGATTCGCCATCCGCTATCCACAAATCGCCGCTGGCTATATCGAACCAGGCGCCGTGAAGGCTCACCTGCCCGTTGCTCTCCCGGCCGGAAACGAAGGGAAATGTGCGCAGATTCTCAATCGAGTGGCGAATCGAAATATGCTCCAGGGCCCGCTGCCTCTGCGGACCCGTCATCCGCTGATCGGCGGCGGCCGCCCTGGCCGCCGGTGCGAGCAGTTCCATCCATTTACCGATGAAATCGCCCGGCGACAGCGGCTTTGCCGAAGGGTCCAGCGCCGCCATTATGCCGCCGCAGCGGCCATGCCCCAACACGACGATATGCTTCACCTCGAGACTCTGGACCGCGAATTCCAGCGCCGCGGAGGTCGAATGGTATTCGCCGTCCGGCGCATAGGGCGGCACGAGATTGGCGACATTTCGCACGACGAATATCTGGCCCGGATGCGAATTGAAAATGATTTCCGGCGCCGCGCGGGAGTCGCAGCACGCAATGATGAGGGTCTCGGGCGACTGGCCCCGCTCCGCGAGCCGCCGGTAGCGCTCGCGTTCATCGGCGAGCCGGCCCGTCCTGAATGCTTGATAACCCCCAAGAAGGGCTGGCGGAAACGCATTCATGGGCATGGAGGCAATTGCGTCGGCATGGCCGGCCGATGCTAGCAACTCTCCGGCGCAATGCCCAGCGGCTTTCGCCCTCGGGCCCCGTCCCGGCGAGGGCGCGCCGCGCAGGCGCCGGTGCCGGGCGGGGAAATCGCCGGGCCGGCGGTGATGAATGTCATCGCGCCGCTTGTCTGGCGCCTGGCTCTGGGCTAGGCAGCACCATGAGCGATGACGCGAAACACGAAGACCTGGCGCACAAGCACGGCCTTCATGAAACCTCCCAATGGGTTCGCCGCTTCCTCCCCGGTGTCGCCAAGGGCGGGAGCATCCTCGATGTCGCCTGCGGCGCGGGGCGGCATATGCGCCTGGCGCTGGAGCTGGGTTATACCGTCACCGGCATCGACAAGGACCTCTCCCAGGTCGAGGACCTCGCCGCGCGCAAGGATGTGGGTCTCATAGAGGCCGATCTGGAGAGCGGCCGCGCATTCCCCCTGAAAGACATGGCCTATGACGGGGTGATCGTCACCAATTATCTGTGGCGGCCCATACTCGCCGATATCATCGGCTGCGTGGCCGATGACGGGGTGCTGATCTACGAGACTTTCGCGGCCGGACATGAGCGCCACGGCAAGCCCTGCAACCCGGATTTTCTGCTCGCCAATAATGAACTGCTCGAGGCGGTCCTGCCGCGCCTGTGCGTGGTGGCCTATGAGCATGGCCTGCGCGGCGGCAAACACCCCAAGATCGTGCAGCGCATCGCGGCGTGCGGGCGCGAACATCCCTGGGCGGGAGAAGCGCCGGTTTCAATCTGAAATCTCAACGCCTGGTGAATCGCGCCTTGAAAGTGGCGCAATGCATGCCAAAATGAAAACCCTGAGCGCAGCGCATTGAGAGGAGCGGGCACATGGCCTTCATCAGAACCGCGGCGATTGCGGCTTTGGCCGTTACGGCGGTGTTTGTGAGCTTTTCCGCAAGCATGGCCGGTCCCTATGCGGGCTATGTCACGGCCTATTCGCGTTACGGCAATGGTATTGTCAGGGCGCCGGTGCGCGCCGCGCAGTTCGGATACCAGGTCAAACTTCCCGGCGGACCCTGGCTCTATTGCGAAAGGTCCAGCCTGCTGTTTGACAGAAACCGGCCATGCAGCGAAACCCTGCGCCGCCAGACTCTGGATTTCTGGGAAACGATCTCCGAGGAGCAGAGCGGCGGGCGCTGACCGGGGATGCATTTTGCCGCCCCTGCCGGCGCGCGGGCCATGCCGCCGGGCCCCCGCATCGCTTGACTTACGCGCGCGCTTCGACAAAACTCGCGCTCAAATTCTGGTCAGGCCCGAACTTTCGAGCCGCCGCCCCGCACATGGTAGAGTTACCGGGAGGCAGGGGGGTCACCACCCGTCAGCGAAGATTCGCCCACGGGTGATTTTTTGCGTTGCGCGCATGTCTGTTTGAGCGCGGGTTTTTGGAAGACTGACTTATGGAATGCCGGTCAGGCAAAATGACACTTAACCTCATGCCGGGGAGCGATCCGCCAGGATCGCGTCCCGAAGCATGTGGCCGCATCCTTCGGGACGGCGCGGATGCGCCTCCCCGGGATGAGGACTGCCGAAGATAATAACACCCATGTTCGAAACACTCTCAGATCGCCTTTCCGGCATATTCGACAAGCTCACCGGGCGCGGTGCGCTTAGCGAAGCCGATGTCGAGGCGGCCATGCGCGAGGTGCGCCGGGCGCTGCTCGAAGCGGACGTGGCGCTGGAAGTGGTGCGCGCCTTCATCGACGCGGTGAAGGCCAAGGCGGTCGGCCAGGAGGTCCTCAAGTCGGTCACGCCGGGCCAGCAGGTCGTCAAGATCGTCAATGACGAACTGGTCGCCATGCTGGGCGATGAAGCCGTCGGCATCGATCTGAAAGCCAAGGCGCCGGTGGGAATCATGCTGGTGGGCCTGCAGGGCT
Organism: bacterium BMS3Bbin10; assembly: GCA_002897995.1. GTDB lineage: Bacteria > Pseudomonadota > Alphaproteobacteria > Rhizobiales > Methyloligellaceae > UBA2767. The sequence continues at coordinate 23,721 of BDTT01000032.1, forward strand.
CGGGCAAGACGACGACCTGCGCCAAGATTGCGCTCAGGCTGTCCAAGCAGAACAAGAAGAAAGTCCTGATGGCCTCGCTCGATACCCGCCGCCCGGCGGCGCAGGAGCAACTTCGGGTGCTGGGCGAGCAGGTGGAGGTCGACACCCTGCCCGTCAAAAAGGGTCAGGACCCGGTCCAGATCGCCAAACGCGCCATCAAGCATGCCAAAACCGGCGGCTATGACGTGGTGATGCTGGACACGGCGGGCCGGACCCATATCGATGAAGAGCTGATGGCCGAGTCGGCCGAAATTCATAAAGTTTCCAGGCCCCATGAGACGCTGCTGGTGGCCGACGCGCTGACCGGGCAGGACGCGGTCAATCTGGCGGCCAGCTTCGATCAATGCGTGCCGCTGACGGGCATCGTCCTCACCCGTGTCGACGGCGACGGGCGCGGCGGCGCGGCGCTGTCCATGCGCGCCGTTACGGGCAAGCCGATCAAGCTCATCGGCACCGGTGAAAAGGTCGACGCGCTCGAGGACTTCCACCCCGACCGCATCGCCAACCGCATTCTCGGCATGGGCGACGTCGTGTCGCTGGTTGAGAAGGCGGCTGAAACGCTCGATGCGGACAAGGCTGAAAAGATCGCGCGCAAGATGCGCAAGGGCATCTTCGATCTGGAGGATTTGTCCGACCAGCTCAAGCAGATGGAAAAGATCGGCGGCATGTCCGGCGTTCTCTCCATGCTGCCGGGCATCGGCAAGATGAAAAAGCAGATCGAGGCGGCCGATCTCGACAATACGGTCGTCAAGCGCCAGCAGGCGATCATTTCCTCCATGACGCCGCAGGAGCGCCGCACGCCGAAGCGGCTGAACGCGTCGCGCAAGAAGCGCGTGGCCAAAGGGTCCGGCACCTCCGTTCAGGACATCAACAAGCTGCTGAAGATGCATCGCCAGATGGCCGACATGATGAAGAAGATGGGCAAGGGCAAGGGCGGCCTCGCCAAAATGTTCGGCGGCGGCGCGATGCCGGAAATGCCCGAAGGCGTTGATCCGCAAGGAGCCCCCCCCGGCCTGCCGGGCGTCCCTCCGGGCATGCCGGGAGGGTTTCCGGGGCTGGGGCCAGGCGGACTGCCGCCGGGCTTGCCCGGAATGCCAACTGGCAGGGGAAAGAAGAAATAAATGCATGAGCTTTTCCCCCTCACCCTCCCTCTCCCCCGAGGGGCGAGGGCTGGGGTGAGGGGGTAATCAATCGAGAAACACGAGAACCGAAGGAAAGAAATAAATGTCGCTGAAAATCAGAATGTCACGGGGCGGGGCCAAGAAGCGCCCCTATTTCCGGATCGTTGTCGCCGATTCGCGCAAGCCGCGCGATGGCCGCTATATCGAGCGTGTGGGCACCTATGACCCGCTGCTGCCCAAGGATCATGAAGGGCGCGTGACGCTCGTCGAGGACCGCATCAAATACTGGCTGAGCGTCGGCGCACGCCCCTCGGACCGTGTGAACCGTTTTCTCGATGCCGCCGGCATCATGAAACGCGAGGCGCGCAACAATCCGCAAAAAGCCCTGCCGGGCCAGAAGCGCCTCGACCGCGAGGAAGCCAAGCGCGAGGCGGAGGAAAAGGCCAAAGAAGAGGCCAAAGCCGCCAAGGCCGCCCCTGCGAAAGAGGCTCCTGCCGAAGAGACCCCTGCCGAGGAGGCTCCCGCCGAGGAGGCTCCCGCCGAGGAAGCTCCCGCCGAGGAAGCTCCTGCCGAAGAAGCGCCTGCCGAAGAAGCGCCTGCGGAAGAGGTCCCCGCCGAGGAGGCCGAAGCGGCCGGGGAGAAAAAGGACTAGCGGTTTTGCGGACCACCCACGCCGTATCCCCCCCCTCCCCAGCCCTCCCCCGCAAGGGGGGAGGGAGAATTTTGGTCAGACCTCGCTTAACTCCCTCCCCCCTTGCGGGGGAGGGCTGGGGAGGGGAGTACCGCGAAGGCAGGGACACGACCCTGTTAAGCCGGAATGGCTGAAACCCGCAAACGCGTTTGTCTTGGCCGCGCCATCGGCGCGCGCGGGCTCAAGGGCGAGCTGCGCATCAAGACCTACACGCAGGACCCGCTGTCGATCTCCGGTTACGGGACGCTGGAGGACGAAGCCGGCGCCCTCCGCTTCGAGATCACCAGGGTCAGCGCGGTGAAGGATGGCGTCGTCGTTCAACTGAAAGGCGTCACCACCCGCGAGGCCGCCGAAGCGCTCAAGGGGACGCAGTTCTATGTGAACCGGGACAGGCTGCCCGAGGTGGAGGACGAGGGCGAATATTATTTTGCGGACCTGATAGGCCTGGTGGCCGTCAATGGCGAGGGCGCGGCGCTGGGGCAGGTGGTGGCGGTACAGAATTTCGGCGCCGGCGATCTTCTGGAAGTCCGCCCGCCCGACGGCGGCCAGAGCGTTCTGGTACCCTTCACGCAAGAGATCGTGCCCGACATCGACCTTGAGGCCGGCTGGCTGCTGATGCTGCCGCCGGAGGGAATATTCGAGGACTAGAGTCCTCAAGCAGCGAAGCGGCAGGACAGATACAGACTCCTCGGTAATTATATACAACCTTGACCCAGATGAAATAATCCCTATATTAAGGTCAGACGCAAGGAGCGCTGACCATGTTGAACGAATTCGAGACCCTTTTCCAACTGTTTGAGGCCATTCCAGACGAACAGGCTGCGATAGACCATTTCACCGCTGTTCGCTGGAAGCATGGCGAATTCTGCCCCTACTGCGGGACTGACAAGCTCTATCATTTCGCCGACAAACGGACGCACAAATGTGCCGAATGTAGAAAACGCTTCCGCATCCATGTAGGCACGATTTTCGAAGGCTCAAAAATTCCGCTTCGCAAGTGGCTGGCCGCGATCTGGCTTATCACCAGCCACAAGAAGGGCATTGCCTCGACGGCGCTCGCCAAGGACATCGGTGTCACGCAGAAGTCGGCTTGGTTCATGCTGCACCGTCTACGTCATGCGGCGCGGACGCGATCATTCAATCGTCCACTCAAGGGAATGGTGGAAGCGGACGAAAGTTTTTTTGGAGGCCGGGACAAGAACAAACACGCTCACAGGCGCGGCAAGGACAAGAAGGTTGTCGTGTTCGGGATGATTGAGCGCGGCGGCGAATTCCGCGCTAAGCCGATCACCAGCCTCAAGC
>BDTT01000033.1 GCA_002897995.1 bacterium BMS3Bbin10
CGTAGAAAAGCTGCTCCTGGCCTCGTGGCTGCCGCCCCATCATTGTCCGTCTCCCCCGCCCATTGCGTCGAAGAAACGGAATCACTGTTCGCACAAAATCTCAACCGACTTTTGCAACACAATCGGCGGATTGTGTTGCAAAAGTCGGTTGAGTAACGGGAGATGATTTAGGCCGTGCATGGGTTATCGAAGTTGAGCATGGCATTTGCCGCTGCACGCCTCTCTTTCGGCGGTTTAACCGCCTTTGCACTGAACCCTTCACCCATTGGATCGGCTGGCTGGTCCTGAGGCCGGGCACAGGCAACAGCCAGTGGTGGTGGCCGGGCGATTTGTCTTGCCAGTTTCTTCAGGTTTTGGGCTGTCGCGGCGAGCAGAAACTCGTCTTGCGCCCCGCGCGGTCCACGTAATCGTAGGCGGCCGAGCCCGAAGATCCGCTTGAGATGCGCAAAAGCCATCTCGATCTTTTTGCGTTCACGCCGGGACTGCTCGAACTCGGGCGTGCCCACCAGTGAGCGGGCAAGATCGCGGGCGTCCTCATCAATGTCACGCGGTATGCGCCGTGCTGGAGCCTTGGGACAGCATTTTTGCTTCAGCGGACAGATATCGCAATCAGGCTTGCTTGAGCGGTAATACAAGGTTCGCTTCTGATGCACACGGCCTGTCGTCGTCAGAGGCTTGCCTTGCGGGCACAGATAGATGTTTTGCTCTGCATCAAACGTAAAGTCGGCTCTGCTTAGCGTGCCGTCCTTGCGGGCCGACTTGTCGAACACGGGTATGTGCGGCGTGATACCCTTTTCCTTGACCAGCCAGGCGAGCATCGGTGCCGCACCATAGGCGGTATCGGCAGCAAGGCGCCTGGGCTTCATACCAAAGCGTTGCTCGGTGCGCTCGATCATGGTCCTGGCAGCCCCCACTTCCGCCTGACGAATGGCGCGCGTGGCTTCCACATCAACAATGACGGCATGCTTGTTGTCGATCAGATAGTTGGTGGAATAGGCAAAGAACGCCGGCCCTTTGTGGGCGCCTGTCCATTGCGAGGCCGGATCGGAAGGCGACACAAACTTCGGCACAACCTCGCTCGCCGCGCCAAAGGCCGCATCGTCGAGCGTTTCGACATATTCCTTCACCGCCCGGCTCGCCGTGTCCAGGTTGCGCTGCGGGTTCCAGTCCGGCCCGGGAATTGAGCGCTGCTTGTTGGCGTCAGCCTCTATCAGAGAGGCATCCACCGCAAAGCTCCGGCCATCCACAAGACCGGCATCAATGCACGACATCACCACGTGCTCGAACACCGTGCGCAATAAACCGCTGTCGCGGAACCGTTCAGACCTGGCGCGCGAGAACACCGAATGGTTGGGAACACTGTCCTCAAGCCCCAGGCCGCAGAACCACCGGTAGGCGAGATTGACCTGCACCTCACGGCAGATCTCGCGCTCAGAGCGGATCGCAAAGACATAACCGACAATCAACATCCGGATCATCAGTTCAGGATCAATCGAAGGCCGGCCGAGGCTGCTGTAAAATGGCGCAAGTTCCCGGTGAACCCAGGACGTATCCAACACCGCGTCAATGCGCCGAACCAGATGGTCCGCAGGAACAACCTCATCAAGGCTGAACTCGTAGAAAAGCTGCTCCTGGCCTCGTGGCTGCCGCCCCATCATTGTCCGTCTCCCCCGCCCATTGCGTCGAAGAAACGGAATCACTGTTCGCACAAAATCTCAACCGACTTTTGCAACACAATCGGCACTAAGCGGACATCGCCGGTGCGAAAACGTAAAATCCCTTGCTTTTACTGTACGTTCTGTCCTGCACTAGGGGGAAGGGCATGCGCCGGCACGGGCGGTGTGGTGTGGCTGCCGCGGCTGGGCGGTCCTTATTGGGAGGGTGTAGAAGGTGACGTCCGACATCATCAGGCCCCGGCGTTCGTACCAGGCCTGGGTCGCGAATGAGACCATGGAAGACTACTCGCTGCGCTATGCGGCGAAGTCATTCCGGAAGTGGAAAAGCTTCGTCATCGTGAACACCGCCCTTGGCGGCATTTCTTTCCTGGCCCTTGAGGCGATTGGCGGTGCTATAACGCTGAGCTACGGGTTCAGCAACGCGATTCCCGCCATTCTCGTCGTCTGTGTGCTCGTATTCATCACCAATCTGCCGATCTCCTATTATTCCAGCCGGTACAATATCGACATGGACCTGCTCACGCGCGGAGCAGGCTTCGGCTATATCGGGTCGACGATCACGTCGGTCATCTATGCCTGCTTTACATTCATCTTCTTTGCCCTCGAAGCGGCAATTATGGCGCAGGCGCTGGAGCTGTATTTCTCGCTGCCCATCGTGGTCGGCTATATCGTTTCTTCCGTCGTCATCATTCCGATCACGTTCTTCGGCTTCACTCTCATCAGCCGGTTGCAACTGTTCACGCAGCCCATCTGGGCGGTAATGCTGATCGCGCCGTATCTGTTCATCTATTACAAAGAGCCCGAAGTCCTCTCATCCTGGGTCTCGTTTGTCGGACGGCGCGAGGGCGCGGACGGGTTTAATTATCTTTATTTCGGCGCTGCTACGGGCGTGCTGTTTTCACTGGTCGTGCAAATCGGCGAGCAGGTGGACTATCTGCGTTTCATGCCGGACAAGACCGAGCACAACCGGGTTAAATGGTGGCTGGCGGTTATCTCCGCGGGCCCGGGATGGATCATCATCGGCGGGCTCAAGATCCTCGCCGGCAGCCTCCTGACCGTGATTGCGATCAACAGCGGTCTGGGCCTCGCCGACGCGGTCGAACCCATCCATATGTACATCAAGGCCTATGAATATGTGAGCGCGGATCCCTGGATCGTGCTCACCGCGGCAACCATCTTCGTCCTGATTTCGCAGGTGAAGATCAATGTTACAAACGCCTATGCCGGGTCCCTCGCCTGGTCGAATTTCTATTCCCGCATCACCCACTACCACCCGGGCCGCGTGGTCTGGCTGGTGTTCAACATTCTTATCTCGCTGCTGCTGATGCTGCTCGGCGTGTTCGAAACGCTGGAAATAGTTCTTGCCGTCTATTCGAATATCGCCATCGCCTGGATAGGGGCCATCTTCGCGGACCTTACCGTTTTGAAGCCGCTTCGCATCAGCCCTTCATTCGTCGAGTTCAAACGCGCCCACCTCTACAACTTCAATCCGGTGGGCTGCGGCGCCATGGCGATCGCATCGCTGCTCTCGCTGACGGCCTTTGCGGGCATTCTCGGGCCCGTAGCGGAAGCCTATTCCGCCGCCCTTTCGCTCAGCGTTTCCTTTGTTGCCGCGATCGCCATCGGCGTAGTGACGAAGGGCAAATATTATATCGCCCGCGAGGACGCTCTTCCTGAGAGCATCGAAGGGCAGAAGTCTGTTCGCTGTGTGATCTGCAACTATGTCTATGAAACGCCGGACATGGCTTATTGCTCGTTCTACGAAGGCCCGATCTGCTCCTTGTGCTGCAGTCTTGACGCTCATTGTCACGATGTCTGCAAGCGCCCGGCGGAGGTGCAGGTCGCGCGCGAGAAATGGCGCGGCCACGGATATTTCCAGCGGCTGATTCCACCGAACATGACGCAGCGGCTGGCCAAGTTTCTCGGTATTTTTGTTGCCCTGGCGGTGGTGATGGCCGCGGTCTTCCTCGTGGCTTATCGCATAATGGAACTCGACGGCGGCATCGAGCAGATCGACAATGCAAGGCTGCTGACCAGGGTATATCTCGCCTCCCTGGTGCTCATCTGCATGGGCGCCTGGTGGATTGTGCTGTCCCACGAAAGCCGGGAACTGGCGGAGCATGATCTGGTCACCTCACTCGAAACGCTGACCGAAACGCGCCAGGAACTGATGCAGAGCGAACGTCTGGCGACCATCGGCCAGTTAACGGCGACGGTCAGCCACGAGTTGCGCAACCCGCTCGGCACGCTGGTCTCCTCGGTAGCGGTTCTGAACAAATATCTGAGTGAGGCGGAACCTGAAGTGCGCGATGAGCTTGAGCGGATGCAGCGCAACACCTGGCGCTGTGTGCGTATCATTGAAGACTTGCTCGAATTTTCTCTCGACAAAGACGTTCAGGCGCGACCGGTCGAGTTCGACCGCTGGGTCGCATTGCAGCTTGACGAGCAGGAGATGCCGGACGGAGTCACCTTGCGGACCGACCTTCAATCCAATGCAACGGTGATGATGGATAGCGAGAAATTCCGTCAGGCCTTCGTCAACCTGGTTCAGAACGCTCACCAGGCGATCGCTCTGCGCGACAGTGATCAGCCTCCCCGTGGCGAGTTGAATATTCGCACGCGGGTGAATGGTGAAATGGCTGAAGTGAGCGTCTCCGACGATGGGTGCGGAATCCGCCCCGAAAACAGCGCCAAGATCTTCAGACCGCTTTTCAGCACAAAGGCCTTCGGCGTTGGATTGGGATTGCCCCTGGTGAAGCGTATCGTCGAGGGGCACGGAGGCGACATGGATGTGACAAGCGAATGGGGGAAAGGCACTATAGTCAAGGTCCGCCTGCCGGTGGCCGGTGTGAAGCAGACACAGGAAAAGGAGCCGCCGCCGACTGTCAGGACTGAACCGGGTGACGCAAAATGAGCGGGAACGGCGGGGACGAAAACAGGGCTGATTGCCGCCGGGTTCTGATAATCGACGATGATCGGGATTTCGCCGACAGCCTGTCGCATCTGCTGACGCTCGAGGGATATAACGTACAGCGGGCCTACAGCGTTGCGGCGGCTCGCGATGCCATGAATACATTTGAGGCCAAAGTTGCGCTGGTCGACATTCGCCTGGGTGAGGAAAGCGGTCTCGCATTTGTTTCGGAACTGCGGCAGGAACATCCCGACCTTCTCTGCATCATGATGACGGCCTATGACTCGGCCGAAACGGCGATTCAGGCCCTTAAGGAGGGCGCATATGACTATGTGCGCAAACCGTTCTACAGCGAGGACATGACAGCAACGCTGGAGCGATGTTTTGAGCGTATACGTCTCACCGGCGAAAGAGAGGTGGCCGAAGCCCAGCTCCGGCAGGCCCAGAAAATGGAAGCACTCGGCGAACTCACCGCCGGCATCGCCCACGACTTCAACAATCTGCTCGCGGTCATTTTGGGAAATCTGGAACTCGTGGCCGACGATGTGGGTGACAACGCGAACCTGCGGGAGCTGATAGACGACGCCCTGTCGGCGACCCTGAGCGGGAAGGAACTCACCCACCGGCTGCTCGCATTCGGCCGCCGGCAGACGCTGCATCCGCAGCGCATTGACGTCGGCGAGCTGGTTGCGGAAATGCTGAGGCTGCTCGAACGGACCCTGGGTGAAGGCGTAGTTATCAAACACCTCTCGCGCGGCGGACTCTGGCAGATTGAGGTCGACAGAAACCAGCTTGAAATGAGCCTGTTGAATCTGGCCATCAACGCACACCAGGCCATGCCTGAAGGCGGCACGCTCCAAATTGAAACGGCGAACGAGGTGCTCGAATATTCCGATACACTGTCTCAGGAAGGACTGCGGCCCGGCGAGTATGTCGCAATCTCCATCACGGATACCGGCGTCGGCATGACCGAGGAGGTCGCCGCCGAAGCAGTGCGCCCCTTCTTCACCACAAAGGAGGTCGGCGAGGGCAGCGGGCTCGGCCTCAGCATGGTCTATGGATTTGTAAGCCAGTCCGGCGGACATTTTGTCATCAAGAGCGAGGTTGGGAAAGGCACGACCGTGCGGCTCTATTTGCCGAAGGCCGAGCAGGTCCCCGCGGCCGTTCTCACGGAGGACGCCGAGCAGGAGGCGCGCGGCGATGGCGCCGGCGAGCGCATACTCGTCGTTGAAGACAGGCATGCCGTCCGCAGAACGTCCCGGTGGATGCTCGCGGGCCTCGGCTACGAAGTTGTCGAGGCCGTGGATGGTGATGAGGCCCTGAAAGTGCTGTCGGCCGATGAGCGTGTAGACTTGCTTTTTACCGACATTGTATTGCCCGGCAGCCTCAATGGCCTGCGTCTCGCCCGCGAAGCGCGAACCCGGAACCCGGATTTGAAAGTGCTTTACACATCGGGCTACGCGCAGGACGCGCTGCGCAACGATGAAACGGACCTCGACCAGATCGAGTTGATACTCAAGCCATTCACGAAGAACGAACTGGCCCGCCAGGTGCGAAAGACCCTAAAAGCGGAGCCTTAGCCTTAGGCCCGGTCGCTTGGTGGCGCGAACATGTAGCCCACACCGCGAATGGTCTTGATGAGATACGGATTGTTCGGATCCTCATTGAGTTTTCGGCGCAGCTTGCCGATGAGAACATCGATACTGCGGTCCAGGGGCTGCCAGTCCCGGTGGGCGATGAGGTCCATAATCCGGTCCCTGGACAAAACGCGGGCGGGCCGCCGGGCCATGGCGGCAAGCAGATCGAATTCATAACTCGTCAGGCTGACCGGCACGCCGTCGATCCGGGTGAGTTCGCGCCGGTTGATATCTAGGGTCCAGCCGCCGAACTCCAGGACCTCATTGTCCTGATCGCTCACTGATACCGGGCTGGCGCGCGACGCCGCGCGGCGCAGTACGCTGCGGATACGGGCAAGCAGCTCGCGCCGGTCGAACGGTTTGGTAACATAGTCATCCGCCCCCAGCTCCAGCCCGACGATCTTGTCGGCGCTGTCACTGCGTCCGGTCAGCATGATCAGGGATATGTCGGTTTGCGAACGCAGCTTGCGGGCCAGCGACAGGCCGTCCTCGCCGCCCGGAAGACGCAAATCCAGAATGATCAGATTATAGGGTCTGGATTTAAGCGCGCGCCACATCGCCTGGCCGCTGCCCGCCGTATCGACACTATAACCCTCTTTCTCCAGGTAGCGGCAAAGCAACCTGCAGATCCGTGGGTCGTCATCGACTACTAGTATACGTTGCGATACGACCGTATCGTCCGCATCCATCTCCAAGAATTCAACCTCTGCGCCGGCGTGGGGGTCGCGCCCGACGCCGGTGCCTATACTGGCCTCGGTAAACCGGATGATTGGTCAAGATCGACTGCGCCGGTACCTATTTCTGATGCCAGTTACAAAACTTTACACATATTTCATCGCCGGTTGAAGGCCATTTACGTCGCGCCTTCAGGGTCGGAGCTCGTGGCAAAGCGATTGTGTGGATGTAGATGGATCGACAGAGCGGACACGGCAATGCATCGATTCCCGCCACTGACTCGCTGATTGACGCGTTGTACGAGCACGCGGTTTCGCTCGATGATGGCTGTAGCTGGTGCGAGCTGCTGGCCAGGCTCTGCAACGCAATGGGCGCGTCTGCTGGTGGGTTTCTCAGGCATGATTTGCCCACGCAACGAAGTTTGCTTCGTCATCGATTCAATATCCAGCAAGACAAGTTTGATGCCCGCAATGACGCCCTTGCCGCCGCCGAGCGTCGGATCGACCGGGAGACGTTGAGCTGTGAAGGCCGTGTCGTCTTCGGCAGGGACCAGGAGGAAGACCGGGGATCGCCGCCATCGGATCGCCACCAGGCATTGCGGTCGATGCTGCATAATATCAGCGGTGTTGTGTGGCGGAATGGCAACCAGGCCTATCTGATCAGCCTGTTTCGCTCGCCCGACGCGCCGCCTTTCGGGCCGCATGACAAGGATCTTCTGGTTCGGCTCCTGCCTCATCTGAAACGCTCTCATGCCTTGCGCGACGCCATACACCGCGACCGGGAACTACAGGAAAGCCTTACGCAAATGATCGATCGGCTGCCGGTGGCGTTCCTGCTGGTGCGGCCATCCGGCAGGGTCGAGTTTTCAAACCGTTTTGCGCAATCCATGCTGGAGCGCGGCAACGGCATATCGCTGACGGCCGAGGGTCATATCTCCACACGGTTTCCCGGCGATACCGCCGAGCTGAAGCGGCTGATCCGCGAATCCGCCATGCGCGGCAATGGCGATGGCGCGGCAAACGGCCATGAAGAGCATTTCATGATCTCGCGCGGACCGGGCCGCCTGCCGCTCGTCTGCGTCGTGCATGCCGCCGGCGGGCTGCGCGCCATGGGCATGGGGCAGCGCGAGGCCGGCGCCGCGCTGCTGATAAAGGACCCGAATATCGAGAGTTCCGACGACCTGGCCAGTTTCTCGGTTGTCTACCGGCTGACCAAGGCCGAGAGCCGGCTGACGCAGCTGCTGGTCGACGGTCACGGGCTGTTCGAGGCCGCCAGCAAGCTCGGTATCACCAAGAACACCGCGCGGACGCATATGCGCAATATCTACTCGAAAATCGGTACCAACCGGCAAGCCGATCTGATCCGCTTGCACGGCCGGCTCCGCATGTTTTGAGGATTTTCCAGCGCCGTTTCCAGACTTTCGGGACCTTCCGGATCAAAAACCCGTGTTCCCTCACCTTTAGGGGTGATGCGCCCCTCCGCCCGCAGAACCTAGGCTTTGCGAAGGTCAGGAGCGAGGGAGCCCGCGCGATCACTCGATACGAGCGCGCGAATGCACTCGGCGGCCTCTGTAATCAGGTGTCCATCGACGCCCTGGATTGTGGTCAGACGACAAGGAGGAATCACCATGGCGAAAACAGTCTTTAAAGCGGAAATGAACAAGTTTCCTGAGGACCAAACCATAATGACTCACAATCGGTGGCATCCGGACATTCCGATTATCGAATGGTTCAAGCCAGGTGATGAATTCCGTGTCGAATGTTATGACTGGACTGGCGGACAGATCAAAAACGACGACTCGGCGAACGACATCCGGGATGTGGATCTTTCAAAGGTTCATTACCTGAGTGGACCGTTCGGGATCGAGGGCGCGGAGCCGGGCGACCTTCTGGTCGTTGATATTAACGACATTGGCTGGCTCGAGGATTCGCAATGGGGCTTTACCGGTATTTTTGCAAAGGAAAATGGCGGCGGCTTCCTTGACAATCACTATCCCGAAGCGCGCAAGGCGTGCTGGGATTTTTCCGGCATCTACACCAGCTCCCGGCACATTCCAGGCGTGCGCTTCCCCGGACTGATACACCCCGGACTTATCGGGACGCTCCCATCGGCTGAATTGCTGGCCGAATGGAACAGGCGCGAATCCGCGCTGTTCAGCACCGATCCGGACCGTGTGCCGCCGCTCTGCACCCTGCCCGATGGCATGGCCGGCACGACGACGGCCCTTATGGGTCAGATGACAGGCGCAGCCAAGGACGCCGCAGGCGCAGAAGCCGCCCGTACCGTTCCGGGCCGTGAGCATGGCGGCAACTGCGATATCAAGAATCTTTCCCGCGGTTCCCGGTGCTACTTCCCCGTCTATGTAGATGGCGCCGGCCTGTCGATGGGGGACATTCATTGGTCGCAGGGTGATGGCGAAATCACTTTCTGCGGCGCTATCGAAATGGCCGGCTGGATTGATATTGGCGTGGATATCATCAAGGACGGCGTCGCCAAATATGGCATCACCAACCCGATATTCAAGCCGAGCCCGATTGAGCCGAATTACTCGGAATATCTGATTTTCGAGGGTGTTTCGGTCTGCGAGCAAACCGGCGATCAGCATTATCTGGACGCCACCATTGCTTACCGCCGGGCGTGCCTGAACGCCGTCGAGTATATGAAGAAGTTCGGATATACCGGCGAGCAGGCCTACATGATACTCGGCACGGCGCCCGTCGAGGGGCGGGTGAGCGGCATCGTCGATATCCCGAACGCATGCTGCACGGTGGCCATTCCGACCGAGATATTCGACTTCGATATCATGCCGAACAAATCCGGCCCGACGCGGTCGATCCCCAAAGGCATCGACGCGGCGAGCTGCACCTAGACAGGCCATGATGTTTGGCGGGCTCCTTCGATGGAGCCCGCCAAATTTTCAACGGCCGGTATCTCCCGAGGTTGGCCAGGCCTAATTCTTTCTGAAGTGCTGCAATCGGTTGAAGGCGCATTTTTTAGGCGCAAAAGATTCAGGAGAACTAGATCATGTTACTAGGATTAGCGTTGCTCTATGTCGGCGCCGTTCTTTTTTTGAACGGCCTTTGGCTAATGGGTCACATCGGTGATCGCGAGATTGCGGTGATCAACATATTCGTCGGCACCCTCACCGCGCTGATTGCACTCTGGCTTGCGTTCGGACCAGGCGCAGATGCGGGCTCCATCAAGGCGGCCGGCCTCACCCTTCTCTTCAGCTTTACGTATCTATGGGTGGCCTACAACCGTTTCCATGACGTCGATGGCCGTGGGCTGGGCTGGTTCAGCCTGTTCGTCGCCATCACTGCTGTGCCGGTGGCATTTGATACGCTGACCGGCGCAACGACGACTTGGGATGTCTGGTTCGGCCTGTCCTGGGCGTCCTGGGCGGGGCTCTGGTTCATGTTTTTTCTGCTGCTCGCGCTCGGCAAACCGATTGCCAGGGTAACGGGCATGGTAACCCTCGCACTGGGCGTACTGACAGGCTGGATCCCGGGTTATCTCCTGCTGGACGGCGTAATGGGCCCGGCCGCCAAGGCCGCGGCCGGCGGATAGTTTTTCGTGTGACGGCGGGCCGGTCTGCAATTTGCCGACCGGCCTGTCCTGCTCGCCTTCACATCCCGGAACCTCGCTTCGGAGATTGTACGGCCTGTTTCGACTGATTGCAGAATGAGAGGTAACCTCAATGCCATTATATGAATATATTTGCGGGAAATGCGGTCCGTTCAAAGAGTTCCAGACCATGAACCGCTGGTCGGAACTATCCGATTGTCCCAATTGCGGAGATCAGTCCGAGCGGACGATCAGTGCCCCGCAGATTTCGAACGTTCACCCTCATGCGCGTATCGCCAATCAACGAAATGAGTTGAGCGCGGATCAGCCGATGGCGATGACAAAGAAACCTCATGAACAGGGGGCCGCCTGCGGCCATAATCATGGCCATGCGCACGCTCACCCGAGAAGCGCACACAAGCACGGACCGTCACGGCCCTGGATGATCGGGCACTGATTGTCTGGATCGCTTCATGTTTTGACGGAATCAAAACCGCGATCCCGGCTTTGTTAATGCGTATCGGTTTTCCGGTAACCGGTTCCCGCTTACCGGTGATGCGCACTAGGGTCGGGACTCAATTGATCCACCATGCGATGATGGCGGCGATGAAGATGCCGGCCAGGAATGTATCGGCTCGTTTGTCGTAACGGGTTGCGATGCGGCGAAAATCCTTGAGGCGGCAGAACA
>BDTT01000034.1 GCA_002897995.1 bacterium BMS3Bbin10
ATCCATCAGGATTTGGCGGAGATTTTCTCGGCATATTCCAGCGGGAGTTCGGTGGTGAACTTGATCTGCTCCATGGCGAAGCTGGAACTCACATCGCTCAACTCAATGCTGGAAATGAGCTTTTTGTAGAAGATGTCGTAATGCTCAATGTCCGGCACGACCACGCGCAGCAGATAATCCACCTGCCCGCTCATCCGGTAGAATTCGACCACTTCAGGAAATTTCCGGATGGCTTCGTGAAACCGGTCCAGCCACTCCTGTTCATGCTGGCTTGTGGAAATAGACACGAAAACCGTCACACCCGCATTGACCTTCTTGGGGTCGAGCAGAGCGACCCGGCGCTGAATGATCCCATGGTCTTCCATTTTCTGAATGCGCCGCCAGCAAGGCGTCGTGGACAGCCCCACAAGCCTGCCGATTTCCGCCACCGGCATTGTGCAGTCCCTCTGCAGGATGGCGAGAATGTTACGATCCATCTTGTCGAGCATCACAATCTCCACTCAAAAAAATTATTTCCATGAACGGCATTTAATGAAACAGCATTGCATGGAATAGTCCATATCGGAATAAAAATAGGCATTTATTCTATTACTGCCTTCAACCGATGCAGGCAGCAACGGGTCTAAGCCAACCGCGCGCGGACCGCGCGCTTGAGCGCTGGCAGCACACGCTTCGCGAACCAGGGGTTCTTCTTCAGCCAGGCATTGTTGCGCCAGGAGGGATGCGGCAACGCAATGAGGCTGGGGCCATCTCCGGCGGGCGCGGTGGCGCGGTGGTTTCGAACCGTCTCGGTCAGCGTACGGCCGCGCTCTTTCCCCATATGCCAGGCCTGAGCATAGCTGCCCACAAGCAGAATCAGTTCAATTTCCGGCAGCCGGGCAAACAGGCGCGACCGCCACAACGGCGCACATTCCTTGCGCGGCGGCAGATCGCCTCCCTTTGCATCGAGCCCCGGAAAGCAAAAACCCATCGGAATGATCGCGATGCGGCTCGCGTCATAAAATTCTTCCTCGCTTACCCCCATCCAGTCGCGCAAGCGATCTCCGGAAGGGTCGGTAAACGGAACACCCGAAGCGTGCACGCGCGTTCCTGGCGCCTGTCCGCAAATGCAGATGCGCGCGGTCGAAGAAATTTGGAAAACGGGACGCGGTTCGTGGGGCAAAGGCAGGGCGCCGGGCGTCTCGATACAATGCCGGCATTCGCGGATGTCCGACAGCAGGCGGTCGAGTTTGCGGGTCATCAGGTCCTAAGCCCTGGCGCTCGGGCGCGAGGAAACCTCGCCGTACCACCGGTCCAGAGATGGCAAATCATCCCCCCGCTCAATCTTTGCGGGCTTCATGAAATCGACCGCCACCATCGCCGTGATATCGGCAATGGTGAATTCGTCTCCGGCAATAAAGGGGCGGCCCGACAGCTCCTTATTGAGCAGCCTCAGCATATTCAGCACGCGGGGCCGGTTCGCCTCGCCCCATGCAGCCACCTGCGGCTGCTCCAACTCCTTCATGGCCGGATGCAGATGGCGAAAGGTCTGCGCGACCGGATGGAGCAGATTAAGCTCCATCCGTCTCTGCCACATCTCGGTGCGCGCCTTGCCCTCCGGCCCGGCCCCCATAAGGGGCGGCTCGGGATGGAGTTCCTCAAAATACCTGCAAATCGCTATGGATTCCGAAATCGCCGTTCCGTCATCCAGCGCCAGAACGGGCACCCGCTGTAACGGGTTCATCTCGCTAAACCCGGGCTTTTTGTGGTCAAATTCGGTGATGTCCAGCTGCTCATATTCAATCTGGATGTTCTTTTCAGCCAGAAAAACCCTTACACGACGCGGATTGGGCGCCCGGGCATCTTCTATGATTTTCATTCCTGCTCTCCCTGAAAACCGAACCTAGCGATTTGCCTCGCGCCAGTCGCGCGGACGGATGAAGCTTCCCGACCAGATACCGCGTTTTGCCTTGCGCGCGGCGCGCTCGGCGGCGCGGTAGCCATCAAAGGACACTGCCCATCCCTGCTCGACCATCCAGCGATTGATCTCAACGCCCCTGGACAAACAGACGGCCAGCAGTCTGTCATGCACATCGCGTTCCCGGCCCTTGCAGGTTACGATACGGCCACGCAACCGGTTTCCGATCCGCCGCGCAGCCTCGCTCCCGCAGGGCCAAACCGTTCCGGCGCGGGTGCAGGTTTGCGCCAGTTCCGGCGCATCGATGCCAACCAGGCGTATCTCGACCCCGCCCACGGCGATACTGTCTCCATCAATGATGCGGGCAGTCCCCGCCACCTCCACCGGGTCAGGCTCAGGCAGGAATCGCAGCACCGCAAGAATTGCGACCACAATTGCCGCAAAGACAAGCAGATCGAAGATGCGGTTGCGCCGGGTTCGCCGCAATAAGTTCATCATTCTGGATCCTGGGCCGGGCGGCCAACTGAAGATGCGCAACAATCAGTGCGCCAAAAAAATACAATTTGCCAAAAATTTAAACGCGAAGTTAGGAAATTGACCGGAGACTTGATGGTGACCAAGTGTCCGTCGCTCCTGCGGCGGCACTTTCTTCGGTATGGTTTTACCGGTTCCGAGTATCGGGTTAAGTACGGTCGTGTTGAAAGAATGAGTACGGGAGCAAGTCCTTCACAAATCCGCTCTGCCGTTCAAGCGACTAACGCCGCCGGAACGAATACGCGAAGCGTTCAGGAGGCACGCGAGCGGCTTACATTCAAGTCGGACACACGTCCTGAATTCGTCTATGAGTTGCTGCTCATGTTCGTGAAAAACGAACTGAGCGCATCCCTCGCCATCCCTCTTCTTGCGGTTATCGTTGCCCTGGCCTCCATGATATGGGCGCCTGCCCAGGAGGTCATCCTGTGGCTCTGCGGAGTGCTTATATCAAAAGGCATTCTGCTGGCACTTTGCCGCAAATTCACGAAACTGCCGCAGGCCGGGATAAACCTTCGCGAGTGGCGCTCCAAGCTCATGGCCGCTGAATTCCTCTACGGCACAACCTGGGCCGGCATTGCATTCGTCAGTGTCGGGAGCAATGACCAGACGGCCTATATGTTCGTGTTTGCCTGCCTGATGGTCGTTATCGCCATGCGGATGATGTTCGCATCGACCGTGATGCCGATCGTTTATGCGGGCACAATTCCGTTGACTGGCGCGCTGGTCATACGGTTCGCCTTCCTCGATACGCCCTTTTACTGGGCCATGGCCGCAATGACCGTGGGGGTTCACATCTATTTCATCGTCCTCATGAAGGGCCTGAACACGACCGTCATGACCATGCTTGAATATCGCGCCGAAAAGGAACTGCTGATCGCGGAGCTGGAGCAGTCCAAAGCCATTTCAGACGAAGCGCGCCGCCGCGCGGAGGCGGCCAACATCGCCAAGTCGCGATTCCTGGCAACCATGAGCCACGAATTGCGCACGCCGCTGAATGCGGTCCTGGGGTTTTCGGAGGTGATGAAATCCGAGATTCTGGGGGCCCACAGCGTGCCCACCTACAAGGAATATGCCAACGACATTCACGAAAGCGGGCAGCATCTTCTGAATCTCATCAATGAAATTCTCGACCTCTCCCGCATCGAAGCGGGCCGGTACGAACTTCAGGAGGAAGCCGTCACATTGACCGATGTCGCGGAAGACTGCCACCGGCTGTTGAAGCTTCGGGCCGGAAAGAAGGGCCTGACGATAATCCAGAATTTCCAGGAAAATCTACCTCAAATCTGGGCGGATGAGCGCGCTTTGCGGCAAGTTTGCCTGAACCTGCTGTCCAACGCGATCAAGTTCACGCCGCCCGGCGGGTCCATCTCCCTCACCGTTGGCCCCCTGGAGTCGGGCGGCCAGTTCCTCAGCGTCAATGATACCGGCCCAGGTATTCCGGAGGAAGAAATCCCTCGCGTTCTCAAGAGCTTCGGGCAGGGCTCCCTGGCTCATGTAACCGCCGAAGGCGGCACTGGACTTGGCCTGCCCATCGTCATGGGCCTGGTCGACCTGCATGGCGGGACATTCGATCTGAAGAGCAAATTGCGCCGTGGAACGCTTGTTACGGTGACGTTCCCCAGCGAGCGGGTGATGCAAGCTCTGCCACGGCTGAGTGAACCTGGCGAAAACCAACCCGTACAAGGGCAGCAGAACGCAAGCGGGTCGGCGTGGCGGGAGCGCCATAAAGACACCAACATGCGGCATAACAGAGTGTAACGGACGAAACCTGCGCATCGGTTATCTGTTGTCTGCCGTTTGCCAACGCCGCCCCGGCTTCCTAAATTGGAGAGATGGTTGCCAGCTTATTTCCTCCAGCGCGCTTTGAAGCGGCGTTCATCACACAAAAGGGCTTGATCTAGCATGGGTGCCTGGATCGCGCTTGCACTGCTGGTGATCGCAGGCGCCGTGCTCATACTGCGCCACGATGCCGGCACCATTGCCGGCTTCGACAATGCGGATATCGCGGGCATCGTCGCCGCCGTAGCCCTTCTCATATTCCTGGGCGGGTCCATGTTCAGCGGTTATCGCGGCCGGTTCATCGGCGCGGTGCGCGATGCCCTCGCCTGGGGAGTGATGGCCCTCCTCCTGATCGCCGGATACAGTTACCGTGACCAGATCATGCCCCTCGCCCAGCGCATAGCAGGGGAGCTGATGCCTGGCGCGCCTATCCAGTTTGACACCGGAGATACGAAATCAGTCGGTGTCCGTATACGCAAACAGGCAAACGGGCAGTTTATGGCCAAGGCCCGCGCCAATGGCGCAAAAATCAATATGATTATCGATACCGGTGCATCGACCATCGTGCTCACCCCCTCAGATGCTGCGCGCGCGGGCATCAAACCTGAAGCTCTGCGCTATTCCGTACCGGTCCAGACCGCAAACGGAACATCATTTGCAGCGCCCGTCCGGCTGACCAACGTATCCATCGGGCCAGTCAGCATCGACAATATCGAAGCACTTGTCACCAAACCCGGTGCGCTGCGAGACAGCCTTCTTGGTATGAGTTTTTTAAACCGTTTACGGTCTTATGAGTTCTCTGGAGATTTCCTGACTTTGCGCAGTTAGTGTCCTTTCGGGCCTGCGGGTCTGGGTCAATTGGATACTGGTCAACTCCTGGGGTTCACGGATCATGAGGTATAGTTCCGGCGCAAAGCATCTGTTGCGAGAGGCCGTAACCTGGCTGTCGGTGGCTGCTTTCGGGTTTGCCGGTGTTTATTACTTCGATGATTTACGCGTATTCGCCGCCAGGACCATCGCGGCGGCGGCATCGGGCACCGAAGTCGTATTGGAGGAAATATCCGCCAGGCCAGCCAAGCGCACATCCGGGTTTGAGCGCTCGGTAACGCTCACCGCCGGCAAGAACGGCCATTTCTTCGCCCGCGCCTATATCAATGGCCGGCCAATCGCGGTGATGGTCGATACCGGCGCAACCCAGATCGCCATGACCTATAAGGACGCCGAACGGCTGGGGCTGCGCCCGCTTGGGAGCGACTTTACCCTGACGGCGCGCACGGCCAATGGTACCGCCCGCATGGCGCCGGTCGAACTGGACAGCGTTCGCATCGGCGATGTGGAGGTCACAGATCTGCGCGGTTCGATTGCCGAACAGGGCAAACTGCATATTACCCTGCTTGGCATGGAATTTATTCGCAAGCTGGATCGTTTCGAGCTGCGCGGGCGCGAGCTGGTGCTGGTCGAGTAGGTTTCGCAGCTATCCTGTCTGAGCATTTGGCGAGATGCGCGCATTCCGCTATCAAGACCAATTAGAATGCCCGTGAGGCCGAGGCCATGTTTCCAATCCCGCGAACCGACCTGACTCCGAATACAGCTGACTTCGAGCGGCTTCCCTTTATCAAGCCCACCGGATTTCGCGAATATGACGCGCGCTGGCTGTTCCCGGACGAGATCAATCTCATGGGGCTGCAGGCCATTGGTCTGGGGCTTGCCGCACTGTTCCGCAATCGCGAAGTCCCGCCGCGGATCGTCACCGGCCACGATTACCGCTCATATTCCACGTCAATCAAGCAGGCGCTTATTTCCGGCATGCTGGCGGGCGGCATGGAAGTGCACGACATTGGCCTGGCGCTTTCGCCAATGGCCTATTTTGCTCAGTTCGATCTGGAAGTGGAAGGCGTCGCCATGGTCACCGCCAGCCACAATGACAATGGCTGGACCGGCATCAAGATGGGTCTCGATCGCCCCCTCACCTTTGGTCCTGACGAAATCGGGGAACTGAAGGAGATCGTTTACGCAGCCGCATTCGAAACGCCGGGCGGCGGCAGCTATGAGTTTCACGCCGATGTCCGGGACCGCTACATCGCCGATCTCACTAACCGGCCAAAGCTCAAGCGCGCCCTGAAGGTTGTCGCGGCTTGCGGCAACGGCACCGCCGGCGCCTTCGCGCCGCAGGTTCTTGAAGCGGCCGGATGCGATGTGGTGCCGCTCAATTGCGATCTGGACTACGCCTTTCCCAACCACAATCCAAATCCCGAAGACATGAAGATGCTCAACGCCATGCATGACGCGGTGCTGTCATCGGGCGCGGATGTGGGCTTGGCATTTGACGGCGACGGGGATCGTTGCGGGGTCGTCGACAATGAAGGAAACCCCATATTCGCCGACAAGGTCGGCGTCATGCTTGCGCGCGATATTTCATCCCGGCACGCGGGCGCCAAATTTGTCGCCGACGTGAAATCCACCGGATTGTTCCTGACCGACCCGGTGCTGAAGAAAAACGGCGCGCAATGCGTCTACTGGAAGACCGGACATTCCTACATAAAGCGCTATTCCCATGAAACCGGCGCACTGGTCGGCTTCGAGAAATCGGGCCATTTCTTCTTCAATCCGCCTTTGGGCCGGGGCTATGACGATGGACTGGTCACGGCCCTCGCCATTTGCGACATGCTTGAGCGCGCGCCCGGCAAATCGATGTCTGATTTGTTGCGCGCGCTGCCCCAAACATGGCAGTCGCCCACCATGTCGCCCCACTGCGCGGACGAGACCAAATATGACGTCGTTGAGCGCGCTGTCAGCCACTTCTCCGATATCGCTTCGGATGGCGGCCAGTTGGCGGGGCAGAGTGTTCGCGAGCTCATTACGGTCAACGGCATCCGCATCGTTCTGGAGGACGGCACATGGGGCCTGGTGCGGGCGTCGTCCAACAAACCGGAACTGGTTGTCGTGGTGGAAAGCCCAACGTCGGAGACCAATATGCGAGCAATCTTTGCCGAGATCGACGGTTATCTTTCCGACCAAAGCGAAGTCGGCGACTACAATCAGAAGATATAGATCATGACCTCACAAGCTGCGAAGTTGCGAACGCTTTTGTCTCAAGACACCTGTCATGCCATGCCCTGCTGCTGGGATGGCCTGAGCGCGAAGATGATTGCGGACGCGGGGTTCAGTTTCACCTTCATGTCCGGTTTTGCGGTATCCGCCACGCGGATCGGCGCGCCCGATACCGGACTTGTCTCCTTCGGCGAAATGCTCGACCAGGGCCGCAACATTTGCGCCGCGACGCCAATACCGGTGATCGGCGATGGGGATACCGGCTACGGCAACGCCCTCAATGTCCGCCGCACGGTCGATATGTATGCGCGCGCAGGCTTTGCCGCCGTCATGATCGAGGATCAGCTGGCGCCGAAACGCTGCGGGCACACCAAAGGCAAGCTGGTGGTTGAGCGCGCCGAAGCCTTCAACCGCATCAAGGCGGCGGTGGATGCACGCAATGCCGGCGCGGACATCATGATCCTCGCACGCACCGACGCGCGCCACGGTCACGGGCTGGATGAGGCCATAACCCGCGCGAAGGCATTTTCCGACATCGGCGCGGACATCCTCTTTGTCGAGGCCCCGCAATCACAGGACGAGATGGCGCGTCTCACCCGCGAAGCGCCGGGCATTCACATGGCCAACATCGTCGAGGGCGGTGCAACGCCGATGCTTTCGCCATTGGAACTGCACCAGCTCGGCTATCGCTTTGCGGCCTATCCCCTCACCCTGCTGTCCGCCTCCATGAGAGCGATTGCCCAGGCCCTGCGTGAATTCCGGGATGGAAAGCACCCTGCCGACATGGTGAT
The DNA here is from genome assembly GCA_002897995.1 of bacterium BMS3Bbin10. GTDB lineage: Bacteria > Pseudomonadota > Alphaproteobacteria > Rhizobiales > Methyloligellaceae > UBA2767. The sequence continues at coordinate 8,053 of BDTT01000034.1, forward strand.
GGAATTCACCGAACTGCGGAGAATAGTGGGATTTGACGACTATTACGCGGCCGAGAAGTCTTATTCAGACAGCCGGGAGTGAGTGCGGCTTGGGTTGATTGCCCGGCCAATGTGGTGCCCGGGATCACATCAAGGTCCAAAAAAACCGCAACGCTATCAACGCAAGAAACGTCGCGAAGACGATCTCCAGCTTGCGCCGTGAAATACCGTGCGCCATGCGCACGCCTAGGGGAGCGGTAAACACGCTGACCGGTATAATAATAGCTGCACTCAGGAGAGAGACAAAACCGAGCGAGCCCGGCGGCAGGCCGCTGACGCCCCACCCGGCCCAGATCAATCCGAGCACGCCCGGTATTGCGATCATCGGCCCGAAACCCGATGAAGTGCCGACCGCCTGGTGGATAGGCCGGCCGTAAAGCGTCATCATCATGGTGATGAATGCACCGCCTCCGATGCTCATCAGCGTCGAAATCGTGCCGATGAAAAGCCCGTAGATTGCGCGCCCGGGGTTTCCGGGGACCTTGTTTCCCAGCCTCCAGCTTGCCCGCCCGAAGAACAGCTTGAGCGACATCGCTGTTGCGGCTCCCGCCCAGATCGCCGTCAGGATTGTGTAGTTGGAGTAACGCGCCACCACCACACCTATCACCACACCCGAAACGACGGGCAATGCCATTGAGCGGATGATATCCATATCGACCGCTCCCTTGGCCTTGTGAGACAGGAAGGAACGCAGCGATGTCGGCAGGATGATTGCAAGCGATGTGCCGATGCAAAGATGCATGCGGATCGCCTCGTCGACGCCGATTGCTGAAAAAATCTCGTAGAGGATCGGCACCATGATGCCGCCCCCGCCAATCCCGAGCAATCCGGAAAAGATACCCATTGCGGCGCCGCCGGCAAGCATCGTGACCAGCAGCCAGACAAGCTCGCCCGTTGGCAATCCGAAATCCATGAGATTTCCCTAAAAGCTCCGGCAGGATGCGGCTATTCGGCCACCGGCGCAGCATACATACGTGCATTGCCAATCCGCGCCAAGAGCTCATTCAACACACCAATCCCGGCATCGCGGCAGGCGCTCTCCTCAGTCAAAAATCTGCGGAAGGCGCGCGCGCCGGGTTGCCCGTGATAGAGCCCAAGCAGGTGCCGTGTGAGATGATGCAGCCGCGTCCCGCCGCGCAGATGCCGCTCGGCATAGGAGCGATACCGCTCAAGCACCTCTTCACGCGACGGCGCATTGGCGGATACCCCAAAGAAGCGCGCGTCCACGTCCGCCAGCAGATACGGATTGTGATAGGCGGCCCGCCCGAGCATGACGCCATCGCAGCGCTCGAGATGAACTTGCGCCCCGTCCAGCGTTTCGATGCCGCCATTGATGCAAATCTCAAAGTCCGGATGGGCGTCTTTCAGCCGGTAAACCCGATCATAGTCGAGGGGGGGCACATCGCGGTTCTGTTTGGGGTTCAGGCCCTCAAGCCAGGCCTTGCGCGCATGGACGATGAACGTCGTGCAACCGGCCCCTGCAACAGTCGAGACAAAACGCTCAAGGTCTTCTTCGGCGTCCTGATTATCGATCCCGATCCTGCATTTGACCGTAACGGGGACGCCAACGGCCTCGCGCATGGCGGCCACACAGGAGCCGACGAGAGCGGGCTCCGCCATCAGACACGCCCCGAACCGGCCCGACTGCACCCTGTCGGACGGGCAGCCCACATTCAGATTGATCTCCGCATACCCTAAATCCTCGCCAATCCGCGCCGCCTCGGAAAGTTCGTCCGGATTGCTCCCCCCCAGTTGCAGGGCAACCGGCTGTTCGGCCGGATCGAAACCAATAAGTTTCACCCGGTCGCCGTGAATGACCGCCGGCGCTGTAATCATTTCGCTGTAAAGGCGCGTCCGCGCGGAAATCAGACGCAGGAAATAGCGGCAATGCCGGTCCGTCCAGTCCATCATGGGGGCAACGGAAAACCGCCGGTCCGCACCGTTCCGGCTCCTTTGCACCCCGGCGGGCCCGGCCAATACCGGGTTATCAAGCAAATTCCTGGTCATAATCGCGTGCAATTTCCGGCTAACAGGACATGGGTCCGGCGTGATCTGAACGCCAGGCAAACGAAAATTCCGCCCACTTAAACGATTTCTAAGACTTTCCGAATAAGATGGTCAAATACCCTTTATCAAGCATGCCGGGTTTGAATGCTTGCAGAAGCAGGTGCGGCACACGGGAACTCGATGGCTAAGGCTATATTCCATAAATCGCAACGTGTTTTCGTTAAGCCAGTAGGGTCATGGGCCCATATCGAGGCCGTCGTACCAAAATGGATTCGCGGCTGCGATGAGCCCATCAAGGTGCTCTATGACTGTGGCATGGGGCGCGAATTCTCTCCAGAAGAACTGGAAGAGGAGGCATCGGCCCTTCAACAGATGGCGGAAGTGGACGGTAAACCCGCCGACTGGCGCGTGATACGCGGCCAGAACCGCTGGCGCACCGCGGAGCAATGCAGCCACCACCCCTTCCCCGGCACTCATCCGGTAATCGTCACAACGGATATCGAGTCCGGCGGCTGGCGCGTGCCTGGCGCGGAATATGATCGCGACCCGCATTGCATTGAAAAACAGGCCCAGCTTTTGTCTCGCGCGCCGATCCTTTTGCTGCTGCTGAAGAAGTTTGTCAGCAACGCGGAAAAGGAGCCGGAAAACCTGAGCGACTCGATGGCCGAACTGGCGCAGCTTTCCCGCCGCGTGCTTGAGCAGATCGACGCCTAGTGCGTATCACCGATAAGTGG